>JBAZEQ010000089.1:0-9274 GCA_041653855.1 Ignavibacteria bacterium
TAGTTGTCATAAAATAAAATTAATTAAAAATTTATGAAAATTTAAACTAATTAGAAATCCAAAGAGAAAGTGAAATTTGTTACCTCATCGAATCACAATTCAGACTTCGATTTTTATATAAGTACCAATCATTTGTATGTTTAACCATATCAAATCCTTCAATATCCTTTTTATCACCATCTTTGAATAGAATATATTCGAGATTTTCATATTCATTTTTATAATCTCTTGAATCCCCTATCCATTCGCGATAATAAGGCAATTTATCGAAATCGGCTTTTCTTTTAATTACAAAAAATCTATAATCCACCAATCCTGTAGTTATTCCTTTTTTCCAAACTGTAAAATACATAGGAAAATGTATAAATAGGGGTCTTCCTTTAAATGTATTTGTATAAATGATACCAGATAATCTTTTACAGGAAGCATTATCGGGAAACAGGTCTTCATTAAAATTTTTTGTTGCATTTTTAAAATCATTATAATAAAATGAAACTAAAACAAAATGAAATAATACTACAACTATAATAAATACTTTAGAAATACGCGAAATATCTATTCTCTTATAGCAAAACGCACAAAATAAAACCAAAGAGAGCATCAGAAAAACAGAAAATCTTTCAAAAATAATATTCTGTCCGGGTATTATGTTAGGAAGAAAAAGATAGCACAGTAAAGAGCTTGAAATAAAAATGTATAAATAGTAAGAATAATTATCGGTTGATACGATGTTATAAACTTTTTTAGACCTCTTATATAAATAAATTAAAATAGGGATTATGAAAGACAAAACAAAAATAATAGATACTACGGCACCAAATGGACCTTCGATGAAATAAAAATTATCCATCACAGCAAGTACTTTTATTCTCTCTGCAACAGAGTATATATAATCATTTTTATAATAAGAAATTAAAAATGGAAAAAGGTTTTGTTCGGGATTTGTAGTATCAAAAGTATAAGCAAAATACATCAGCAATAAAACCGGAGAAACAATAATAAAATATTTTAAAAAATATTTAATTGATTTTTTGAAATTATGGATAAAAGCAATAGTTAAAATCAGAATGCAAAAAATTGCATTCTGAAAATGCATAGAAAATATCAATAAAAGTAAAATAATCAGGACTAAAATATTAAGTGCACTTTTATACTCGAAAAACTTTATAATGAATAAAATAAACAGGATAATAAAAGGAACTGACATAGTAAATCCTGTAAATCCCCAGTGAACGTTATGATTATAAATAAAAAGAAAGGATAGCAGAGAAAACCATTTATTTCCGCCTATATATTTTACAAATACTAAAGAAGATAAAGGAAAAATGATAATGTAAATTATATAAAACACTTTATTCCCGAATTCTACAGATGGAAAGATTTTCAAACTTGTAAAAAGCATATGAAATATATTCGATTTAAGCATAGTAGGAATGCTATAGAATTCCGAGAAACAATAATTCGTATCACTTAGATGTTTAAAAATAGTAGATGCGGCAAGATGGAAAGGTAAATCGATAAAGGGTAAAATTCTTAAAGAAATAATCCAGTATAAATGGAGAATAATAAAGGAGGCAAATATGCCGTAAAAGAATTTATTATTTCTAATTGATATTATATTTATATTCACTAATATATAATAATTTTTCTTTAATTACTTTTTACTTTCCTATTAGAATGGATTCCCGCTAAAAATCCCGATAAATCGGGATTTAGTAAAGAACACTCAACGTGCGGAAATGACAAGTTCTCCTATAAAAATTGTCATTCCCCATATAAAGGGAATGACAATTAAATTAATTTATATATATCAGATTTAAACTCTATAATCTTCTACCGAACCACAGGAGCAAACAAGATTTCTATCTCCGAATGCATCATTTATTCTGCTTACCGTAGGCCAGAATTTATTATTTTTCAAACCTTCAACCGGAAAAGCTGCTTGTTGCCTTGAATATGGATGGCTCCATTCACCTTCGGTTACAACCAATGATGTATGAGGTGCGTTTTTCAAAGGATTATCAGTTTCGTTAATTTCACCTTTTTCTATCATCTCGATTTCTTTTCTTATTGAAATCATAGCATCGCAGAATCTGTCGAGTTCATATTTCGATTCGCTTTCAGTCGGTTCGAACATTAAAGTACCGCCAACGGGAAAAGAAACAGTAGGAGCGTGGAATCCATAATCCATCAATCTTTTTGCGATATCGATAACATCGATGTGAGCAGTGTGTTTAAATTCTCTTACATCAAATATTAATTCATGTGCTACTCTTCCTTTTGAGCCAGTATATAATGCTTTATAATAATCTTTTAGTCTATCTTTTACATAGTTAGCATTTAGAATTGCGATTTTAGTTGCCAAGGTTAATCCTTCCGAACCCATCATTTTAATATACGCAAATGATATTGGCAGAACACTTACACTACCATAAGGTGCTGAAGAAACAGCAGAGATAGAATCATTTGTACCGACATTAACAAGACAATGTCCGGGTAAAAACTTAACAAGATGTTCCGCAACGGCAATAGGACCAACACCCGGACCACCTCCACCGTGAGGAATAGCAAAAGTTTTGTGCAAGTTCAGGTGGCAAACATCTGCACCAATTTTAGCAGGACTTGTTAATCCAACCTGTGCATTCATATTTGCTCCATCCATATAAACCATACCACCGCATTTATGAACGTATTTGCAAATTTCAATTATATTTTCTTCAAAAACTCCGTGTGTAGAAGGATAAGTAACCATCAATGCCGATAAAGAATCTTTAAATTCATCTGCTTTTTTCTTTAAATCTTCATTATCGATGTTACCATTTGCATCACAGTCAACAACAACTACTTTATTTCCTGCCATAACAGCGGAAGCAGGATTTGTTCCGTGTGCGGAATGAGGAATTAATACAACATTTCTATGTCCTTCCCCCCTGCTAATATGATATTGTCTGATAACCATAAGACCGGTAAATTCACCTTGTGCACCAGAATTAGGTTGTATGGAGACACCCGCAAAACCTGTAATTTCACATATATCCTTATTAAAAGAATCAATCATTTCCGAATAACCTTTTGTTTGCTCTAAAGGTGCAAAGGGATGTATTCCAGCAAATTCTTCTAAACCAATTCCGAACATTTCTGTTGCGGCATTGAGTTTCATAGTACAGGAACCAAGCGGTATCATAGAGCCAGTAAGAGATAAATCCTTATTTTCGAGTGATTTAATATATCTCATTAGTTCTGTTTCGCAATGATATTTATTAAAGACAGAGTGCAGTAGATATGGGCTTTTTCTCACAAGACTTTCAGGAATTTTCGGTTCAAATTTAACACTTGCTACAGATAAATCTTTATTCGTATCGAAGACAGCTAAAATTAAAGCAACATCTTCGAGAGAAGAAGTTTCATCGAGTGAAATGCTTATAGTATTTTCAGAATATCGGAAATTAATTTTATGTGCTTCAGCCAGTTTACGAATATCAGCAATTTTTTCTCCATTTAATTCGATAGTAATTGTATCAAAGAAATTCTCATTAATAATTTTATAGTTTATTATTTTTAAAGATTCTTTTAAAATATGAGTTAATGAATAAATTCTAAATGCAATTTTTCTTAAACCATCAGGTCCGTGATAAACAGCATACATACCTGCCATAATAGCAAGCAGTACCTGCGAAGTACAAATGTTGCTTGTAGCTTTTTCCCTTCTAATATGCTGTTCGCGGGTTTGTAAAGCCATCCTCAAAGCTCTATTCCCCTGTGCGTCGATGGATATACCGATTATTCTGCCCGGGAGATTACGTTTAAATTCATCTTTTACAGCAAAGTATGCTGCGTATGGTCCGCCAAACCCCATTGGGATACCGAATCTCTGCGTAGAACCAACAGCAATATCAGCCCCGAATTCAGCGGGAGGTTTTAATATAGTCAGGCTTAAAATATCTGCACAAACAATCTTAAAAATTTTTAATTCGTTTGCTTTAGCAAAGAATTCCGAATAATCATAAACATCTCCATTGACAGCAGGATACTGAACTACAACAGCAAAAATATTATCATTTAATTCATAAGTTTTGAAATCTCCAATTATTACTTCAATATTATGCGGTAAAGCTCTTGTTTTAATAACATCGATAGTTTGCGGTAAGCATTCATCCGAAACGAAAATTGCATTAGATTTTGTTTTATTTCCTTTTCTTAAACCGTAACACATCGTCATAGCTTCAGCGGCGGCAGTTCCTTCATCGAGTAAGGAGGCATTAGTAATAGGCAATCCTGTTAAATCAATTACCATAGTCTGAAAGTTCAACAATGCTTCAAGTCTTCCCTGTGAAATCTCTGCCTGATAAGGTGTATATTGAGTGTACCAGCCTGGATTATCGAGTATGTTTCTCTTGATAACCGAGGGAGTAATTGTATTATAATAACCAAGACCAATGCAGGACTTAAATATTTTATTTTTTCCTGCGATAGATTTTAATTTATTTAAAAATTGATATTCACTAACAGGTTTTTCGAGGTTAAGAGGATTATCGAGCCTTATATCCGCAGGAATCGTTTCTTCCATCAAATCATCGAGAGTGTTTACACCTATTACTTTCAGCATTTCATTAACATCTTTTTCCGAGGGCCCGTTATGACGGGATGAAAACTTTTCAAACTCAAGAATATTATCCATAATTTTTTTGATTTTAAGTTGTGATATTATACAAATATAGAATATATAAAGCGTAAATTAAATTGAGAAATAAAGGTCAGAGTAAATTATTAAATTTATTTTAAAAAGTAAAAATATGAACAATATTAATAAAACTAATTTATTACAATGACATTTTTTTTTGAAAATCATTTACGTATTTTATTAATTATATAAAATTTATGAATATACAAAGACCAAAAGGAACACAGGACATATTACCGAAGGATTCCAATAAAAGGCAGCACATAGAAAAAATATTGAGAAAAGTTGCTGCTATTTATAATTACAAAGAAATAAGAACACCTACTTTCGAAAATACGTCATTATTCAAAAGAAGCATCGGAGAAGAAACAGATGTTGTATCAAAAGAGATGTATTCATTTAAAAATGATGAATTTACGCTTAAACCCGAGATGACAGCACCCGTTATCCGTGCTTATCTGGAGAATAATTTGCATACAGAGTCACCGATTCAAAAATTATATTACATATCGAATATGTACCGCCACGAAAGACCCCAGGCAGGAAGATTCAGGGAGTTTTCACAGTTCGGAGTGGAAGCAATAGGAAGCAATGACTATTTAGTTGATGCAGAATTAATATCATTGGGTTCAAAAATGCTTAATGAATTTGGCATTGGGAATGTAATATTTAAAATAAACACTATCGGAACACCTGAAGAGCGTGCAAGATTTCTCGATGATTTAATAAAATATTTGATTCAATTCAAAGATAAATTATCGGGAGACAGTCAAAAAAGATTAGAAGTAAATCCACTTAGAATACTCGATACGAAGATAGATTTCGAGATTGAAATTTTAAAAAATTCTCCAGTACTTTACGACTATCTTAATCCTGAAACGAAATCCCATTTTGATAATGTTTTAAATGCAGTTAAGTCAATTGGAATAAAGTATGAAATAGATTACAGACTCGTGAGAGGATTTGATTATTATACATCCACAACTTTCGAAGTTTTATCGGATGACCTTGGTGCACAAAATGCAATTTTCGGCGGAGGAAGATACGATAATTTAGTGGAGCAGCTCGGCGGGAAACCGACACCTGCAATTGGCTTTGCCTGCGGTTTGGAAAGATTGGCTATGATACTCGAAAGGAATAATTATGAATATCCATTAAACGAAAAAGTAAAGTACTACTTTGTAACAATGGGAACCGATGCAAAAATATTTTCTCTGAAATTAATGGAAGATTTTCGGAATAAAGGAATAATTTGTGAAACAGATTTCCTGAACAGAAGCGTAAAAGCACAAATGAAAGAAGCGAATAAGATTGGTGCTGAATTTGTAATAGTAATAGGTGATAATGAAATTAAAGAGAAAAAGTTCAAGATTAGGAATATGAAAGACAGTACAGAGATAGATGCAACTACAGAAACACTTTTACAATAATTTGTCGAAATAATTTAATCTTTTATGCGAACAAAACAAGTACGTCCCGAGCGTAAAGAATTTGAATATGAATTATATATTTCAAAACAATACGATAATACATCGAAGAAGGATTATATATTATTTGATTTCAGAACGACGAAAGTATTTGAATATTTTATTTATAAAATAAATGTATTCGAAAAAATAAATTTTGAGAAAAAAGAATTGAATTTCAGGGTAGAAGGACTTTCGGCACCACAAATATCTCTCTCAAATCCCGGATATGCAAATTATAAATTTAAATTGTACGAATATAAAAATTCGGATTATGATTTAAAACTTACAAAACCGGGAATTGAAAAGAATAATTATAAGTTAAAGATTACGAAAACAAATATAAAAATATTAAAACAACCATCTAATAAATTTATCAAAATTATATTAAACTAATGTATCCGAAATTATTTGAAATTGGACCAATACCTGTATACAGTTATGGCTTAATGCTTGGAATTGCTTTTTTAATTGGAAGCACATTATTTTCAAAAGAACTGAAGCGATTGAGAATTGAAGAAAATGTTGGTATAGTGATTACTTTTATTGCCATAATTTGTGGTATAGTAGGAAGCAAAATATTTTATATTATAGAAGAATGGAATTTTGGGAAAGGAAATTCCTTAGGGTATTACTTAACAGCAGATAATTTGTTTTCTCCTGCCGGATTAACTTTTTACGGTGGTGTTGTTTTATCCATCATAGTTATTTATTTCTACTGCAGGAAAAAAAAGGTTTCTATTATGTTGATTTTAGATGCAATGGCACCCGGAGCTGCGATAGCATATGCAATAGCAAGGATTGGATGCCATCTATCGGGAGACGGATGTTACGGAGCTAATGTAAATGGAACATTCTGGGAGTTTCTCGGATACAGCTATTCAAAAGGCATAGTTGCAACTAAAGTAGGTGAATTAGTTCACCCGACCCCGCTTTATGAACTTGCATTTGGTGTAATCGTATTTGTTATCCTTTGGGGATTAAGGAAAAAAGTGAAATATTTCGGTCAACTGTTTTACATCTATCTGATTCTGACGGGAATACCAAGATTATTGGTTGAGTTTATCAGATTAAATCCAAAAGTTATTTTTGGATTAACCCAGGCACAGCTTATTTCAATAGCGATGATATTATTTGGAGTAATAATGCTAATAATAAACAGAAACAAAGAAAAGAATTAAGACTAAATATTTTCTCTGATTTTTGTATTTTAAATATCCTTGAAAACTTTAAAAAATAAGGTTATCTTTAAGTTTATAATTTTAAATTTCTAAGATGAAAAGAACGTATCAACCGAGCAATACGAAAAGGAAAAATAAACACGGATTTCGCGAAAGAATGGCGACTAAAAACGGCAGAAAAGTACTATCGAGAAGGCGCGCAAAGGGCAGAAAAAAATTAACTGTCAGCGATGAATTTACTCGCAAAATATAATTTTAAGCTTTTACTTTGACTAAGGTTAAGGGAATTTATTGTTTAAATAAAGATGAAATAATAAGAGGATACAACGCATTTAAAAATATCCTAACCGGTTCAAAAGTATTATCGAATGGTTTTTTGAAGCTTAATATACAGATAAAAAAAGAAATATCAGAAAATATAGGAAATCAAATTTATAAAAACCCACTTGCTAACGTAAAAGTGGGTTTTGTTGTTTCAAAACGGATAGTAAAAAAGGCATCATTAAGAAACAGGTTAAAAAGATTAACACGAGAATCATACAGGTTAAATAAATATTTGTTAATTGCTTTAAATGATTATAGAGTTTACCTTCTTTTTAGTTACAGTGAAAATTATAAAGATACATTTAAAAACCTAAAGTTCGATGATGTAAACGAAAATACGAAACTGCTATTAAAGAAAGCAATAGAATTTATAAATAAGAAGAAATAATTTGTCAATAATTTTTATATACATAATAAAGTTCTACCAGATGTTCATATCCCCTCTTTTCCCGAGTTCGTGCAGGTTTTACCCTACGTGTTCTAACTATTTTATTGAAGCACTTAAAAAAAGAGGATTCTTTGTGGGATTTTACCTTGGAACAAAAAGGATATTTAAATGCAATCCTTTCTTCGAAGGCGGATATGACCCTGTTCCCGAAAAAATAATAATGAAAAATCAATAAAAGTAAATAATGGATAAAAGAACAGTTTTAGCATTTGTCATCATCGGAATAATATTGATAGTCTGGCTCATGTGGACTTCCAATATGCAGAAACAGCAGGTTCAGAACAAAGTAACAAACGATTCAACAAAAAGCACACAGGTAGATACAACAAAGAGCCGAAAAGAGGAAAAAGTAGATTCGGTAAGAATAACATTAAAAGAAACATCCGACACACTTAAAACCGATACTTTAAGAAATGCATTTGGAAACACGTTTTATAAGAATGCGATATTAAATCTTGTTAATGAACCAGAGGGAAAAGAAAAGATTATTATGCTCGAGAATAAAGTAGCATATATGGAATTCACAAATTACGGAGGTACTATAAGAAAATTTGTAACCCGTGATTTCAAAACGTATAGTGGTGATACACTCCAATTAATTAACTGGAAAAAAGGAAGAGAATTAAATTTAATATTTACATCGGTAGAAGGAAAAACAATTAACACAAAGGACCTTGTCTTTGATTCAAAATACAAGGAATGGGAAAGAGTTGAGTTAGAAAATAAAAAAGAGTATAAATTAAAATATGAATTAATAGTAGGCGGAGACAGTTCACAAAAAATTATAAAGACATATACCTTTAAACCAGAATCTTATGAGTTTTTTGTAGATTATGAATTAGTTAATTCGTCTAAATTCATAACCCGTTCGGAATACCAGGTTGTATGGGGCTCTTCACTTAATCTTTCCGAATATTTAAGTACGGAAGAAGCTACATTTTCGGAAGCATATGCATTTATGGGAAACGATATCGAAACATACTCTGCGGATAAATTTTTAAATGAATATGATCCATCCGTTAATTTTAAAAATTACACAGGTGTTACGAATTTCATTTGCACCCGAAACAAATATTTTGGGGTATATATCATACCTACGAACAGAAAAGGTGATGGAGCATACTTCACAGGATATAAAGAGCATTTGCCAGATGAAGGATTAAAGAATAATTAT
>JBAZEQ010000090.1:0-9262 GCA_041653855.1 Ignavibacteria bacterium
GCACTCTACGAACTCAATGCACTCTACGGACTCAATGCACTCTACGGACTCTACGGACTCAATGCACTCTACAGACTCTATGCACTCTACGAACTCTACAGACTCAATGCACTCTACGGACTCTACGGACTCTATGCACTCTACGGACTCAATGCACTCTACGGACTCTATACACTATTTTTACACTTCCGTTTTCAGTCGTTTCGAAATATCTTTCAGGGAAGTCCAGCTTTCCATAAGCTCTGGCAGGTATTCGGTTGAAGTAACAAATGTCCATAAGTAAGCGACTATTGAGTAAAGCTCTCCCGCACTGAATTCATCGAGGTCGATTGCGATATAAAGAACGACAAGAAAAATTCCAATCAAAGTAATTCTTGTCATTCCAAAATTAAAAGCACCCCAGTTTGCAATTTTCTTTTGAGGTCTTGTAAGTTTTTGGTAATAGTTACGAACGTAATCCGGGTCGTTTTTGGAAAATGTATCATATATATCTTCGTAGTTATCGTGAAATTCTTCTTGCAGGATTAGTACACGCTTGCTGTAAAGTTTATTTGCTAAATAAACCGGGATCACAATACAAAGACAGGTAAGAGAAATTTTCCAGTCAAAAAAATAAAGGGCGATAATTGCCCCGCCTATCGCAACTATATTTTCTAGTACTTCTGGAATTCTGTATTGAAGAAACCCTATATATTCGTGCGATAGCTGTGCCCGTATTACTGTCTTGGAAATATTTAATTTCTGTTTAACTGCACTCTGGCTGACTTCCGTAGCAATTTTTGTGTATATGTTAAGAAAAATTTTCGGGTCAACCGAACGTCTTACTATACCTAAACCTGAATTTATTGCGAACACAGTTAGCCAGATAATTAAAGGAAAAGTATAAGAACTGCTTTCGGTTATTTCGTTGTCCTTTATTGTATCTTTTAAGTGCGAGGTATCGTTCGGGTGGATTAATCCTTTTAAATAAGTTGTGGCTTCCGATTGCAAATCGGTATCTTCAATCGAATTCGTATCCTGCTTTTTTTCGAGATCTAATTTAATTCTTTTTTCATTCTGGGTATTAAGGCTGTCTCTTTCTTTTGTTTCATATTGAACCTCTATTACGGCATCTATCACGTGACCAAATACTGTCGGCTCTATAATCCACGCAACGTTCTCGATAATTACGAGGCTGAACGCAATTATTATTCCTTTTCTGAAGCGTCTTATTAAATCAATTAAAAACATCGAAATTTGAAATGCTCAAAACTATATTTATTAATTATTAATATCTATATATAAAAAAATGAACCGGAATTAAACAATTGAGTCCTTTGTTCTAAATAATAATAAATATAGAAAAATAGAGAAGTTAGCGTAAATATTAATTAAATTATATCTTTCTTAATGTTGAATCGTATTAAATAATTTACTATCTTAAAGCAAAAATAATTTATTATGGGGCTAAAATACAAATTCATAAAGCTTATACTTCTAATCGTTATTTTGTGGTTCCCTTTTAGCGGTTCTGATTGTGTGAAATCTAACGAAGGTACTACAAGTATTATTGGAAGTTGGGAGCTTGTAAAAATGCTTGGTGATGAGCAGGATGTGTGTCTTGGAGAAATTGCCGATTTTCAGGCATCCGGAAATGCTACATTAACCTGTCCTAATGCATCTCCCGTTCAAAAGGCATATACATTTTCTAATAATATTCTTACCTATACCGAAAACAATTTGAGCTATACGATTACGTTTGCTGTTAAAGGAGGAATTCAGAAAATGGTTCTAAAAGGAAGAAATGGTGTCGATAGGGAATTAACTTATGACCAACTTTCAAAATAAATAAAATTTTAAAATGAAAATAAAATATTCACCATTTATATTTATCATATTAGCCGTAATAATAGGCTTTCTCGGCAATTCGTTTTTGAAAAATGAATCCGGGGAGAATAAAACAGTTGCAAATCAAAAACATATCAAAAGCGTAAAAGAAATTATCGCAGAAAAAAAAGCGAACTCGAATTTCGAAAATATAAAGCTCTTCGAGTTTAACAGTGCAGACGTTAAAAGCAACGGATTGGAAAAGTATATTGAATCCTGCACAATTCTGAAATTAAAAAAAAATAATCTGCAGGAACTTATAAACACTCAAAAAGAAAATATTGTTCTGGAAATCCCTCTGACGGAAAAAACATCTCTGAATCTTGAACTTACGAAAGTTACGGTCTTTTCAGATAAATTTGAAATAAAAGTCATTTCGGAAAATGGGGTTGAACCTTTTATTTACAAACCCGGAGTGTATTACAGGGGAATTGTGAAAGATAATCCAAAATCTTCGGTTGCTGTCAGTATTTTCGAAAATTCCGTTATCGGGGTTATCGCCGATGAAACAGGAAATAACAATCTCGGAGTTTTGAGTGATGACAAAAGCGGGGAAAGCTATATTTATTATAACGACAGGGATTTAAATGTTAAAAACAAATTCAAATGCAGAGTGGATGATTACGATTTAGTAAAAAAGAATAGCAGTAAAATACAACATTCAGATAACAATTCGGATAATCCTTCCGCACGTCTGCCTGTAAGGGTATACTTTGTTGCGGATTACCAGATGTACCTTGATAAAGGTTCAAGCCTGCAAAATGTTTCGAATTTCATTTCCGGAATATTCAATGAGGTTGCTACTATTTATCAAAATGAATACCTTCCCGTTCAGATTTCCTCTATATCTGTTTACACTTCTCCTGACCCGTATAGAAGTCTTTCAGACCCGTTTTTAATTCTTCAGGCTTTCGGACAAAATACAAAAGATAATTTTACCGGCGACCTCGCTCATTTACTCTCTACAAGGAATGAAGGCTTTGGCGGTATTTCATGGGTAAGGTCTTTATGTGCCAGTTATGACCCTAATTATTATGATTTTGGCAGGTTCTCTTTTAGCGGTTTAGATAACACTACTATTATTCCTCCGTTTCCGACTTATTCATGGAATGTTACCGTTATTGCACACGAAATGGGACACAGCTTCGGTTCGCAACATACTCACGCCTGCGTATGGCCTGTTACTGCTAATTCAATAGGACAAATCGATTCCTGTGTTAATATAAATGATGAGAGTTGTACGGGAACCCCCGTAAAACCGATTAATTACGGAACTCTGATGAGCTATTGCCATTTACAGGGCTCAATAAATTTATATCTCGGTTTCGGCTCAATGCCCGGAGATACAGTCAGATTAAGGTATAACCAGAGTTTATGTTTCGGTTCTGTTGTGAATTCATCGGAATTACCGGCTAATTTTAAATTAGACCAGAACTATCCCAATCCATTTAATCCGGCTACGACAATTAGTTTTGCCGTTCCGCAGGATGCGTATATCACTATTAAAGTATTTGATATTATGGGAAGGGAAATTGCAGAAGTTGTTAACAATAAGTTCTATTCACGAGGTTATCAAAATGTTTTGTTTAACTCTGCTCGATTCAATCTATCCAGCGGAATTTATTTCTATAAACTTATAGCCTCGAATACAAACTCAGTTAATGTTTTCTCGCAGGTTAAAAAAATGTTATTAATAAAATAATCCACCATGATGGGATTTTGTTAAAATGATTTAGTAAAATACTACTTTTTTGTCATTCCTGCTTCCGCAGGAATGACAAAAATCTCTTTTAATCCGCTCTTATCCATCTCTTTCCGCTCTTTCTGTGTGCAAGCTTTTCCCTCCTTGCTTTTTATTGCTGTAATCCATATAATATTATGGTATACTGTCCAAAACCGGAGAAATGAAAATTAAAATTCTTTTTCTTAGTGTTCTAAGTGTCCTTAGTGGTGAAGCTTTCTCTGTATATTTACTTTCTTGCAACTTATTTCTATTCAAGTTATATTATTTGTAATATTAAAATGATATTTATTAAGCTATGAAAAAATTATACTTTCTTTTACTTTTGCCGTTGCTTTATTTTTACGGATGCACCGGTGGTTGCTCCACTTCCTGCTCCTCGGAATCCTGTAAGGATTTAGTTTGCGGAAAATATTTTTACACAATGACTGATTCCGTTGACAATAAACTTATCGAAGGTGTTATAAATATATCAGATTGTGAAGGTGATAAAATCGGTGGGACGTATTCGAAGGATAAAATATATAACGATAATTTTCTCGGCTTCAGCTCGATGACCGGATTTTTCAGTGGTAATGTTAAGGTAAATGAGAAAAAAGCATCCATAAATACTAATCCTAAAATCGCGGATAACAATATTTTTATCGGTTTTGATATCAAAAACGAATCCCTCACGGGGAAATGGACTTTCTCAACAATGAGAGGCAAAATCGGGTGGGGATATTTTTCTGCCGTGAAAGTAAAAAATTAAGATAATACTTTTACATTAATAATATTCTTCTATCTGCTGATATGAAGAATATTTCTTTGTTAACGATAAATAGAATAGAAAAGTATGAAAAAATTAATCATATCTTTACTTACATCTGGAATGATTGTTTCTTTTATAATTATTAATGGATGTGAAGAGGATGATTATCCGGTATCTTCTGCCCAAACAGAAGAAATGAGATTGAATACAAACGGAACCATTGTTCCGGTGAACCATACACAAGCATCGGGAAATATGTTTATTACAAACCAGAATGGTAAACCAATCAGCGGGATTACGGCTTCCAATGTTACTGCAGAATTAAGATGGGGAACCGATAATCCTCTCGATTCCGGAACCACGGGCGTAGTTTCCGTTTCGCACAATGCACTATCCGGAAGTAACGTGGCATGTGCACTCACAATGGATTACAGCGGCAGTATGCTTATTCCGCAAATCAATTGTATGAAAATTGGTATTAATAATTATATAAACTCAATGAGGTATGATGATATTACGGAAATTATTAAATTTGCTACTGTTGTCTCTGTTGTTCAGCCATTTACAAATAATAAGGATTCCTTAAAAGCCGCAATAAATAATTATACATTAAATATTGGTACGTATACAGCTCTGTATGCTTCTATTCAACAGGGAATAAATGATGTGAAACTTAAATCACCCAACTTCATTCGCTCGGTTGTTGCTTTTTCCGATGGGGTAGATAATAATTCTGCACCTGTCACAAGAGAGCAAATGATTTCGAATGCATTGAATACCGGTGTTCCTGTATATACTATTTTCTTGTATAATGATACTTTGGGCACACCCTATCGTGATATGAAAAATATTGCCGATACTACCGGGGGATTCAATTTCTGGGTACAACCCGATAGTTGCTCCAACGTTACACAGTTTTATAATAAAATCAGAATACTGCTTGTTAGTTCTTACAATATTACAATCGATTGGCAGGGGATATTACCACCAACCGGAACGATTGCCAGAGCTACTATTACCACTACATATAATGGATTGACGAGTTCATTTACACGTTCATATATTATTCCATAATTCTATAACTTACTCTTCAGATATTCGTTAACTTTATCAATAGAAATTCTTTCCTGAATCATAGTATCTCTATCTCTCACAGTTACAGTGTTATCATTTAAAGTATCAGAATCTACAGTAATGCAAAACGGTGTTCCGCATTCGTCCTGTCTTCTATATCTTCTGCCTACTGCACCCGAATCGTCATAAAATACTTTGAAATCTTTTCTTAAATCTTCTGTAAGTTTGTGTGCTATTTCCGGCATACCGTCGCGGTTTACAAGCGGAAATATTGCCGCTTTTATCGGAGCTAATGAAGGATGGAATCTCAAAACCGTTCTTGTCTCTTTTGCAGTTGAACCGTCTAAGTTTTCCCTTGATACCTGCTCTTCTTCGTATGCGTTTATCAGAAATGCCATAAAGCTTCTCGATGCACCTGCGGAAGTTTCTATTACATATGGAATAAATCTTTCTTTTGTCTGGTCGTCGAAGTATTCGATTTTCTTTCCTGAAAATTCACTGTGCCTTTTTAAATCGAAGTCAGTTCTGTTATGTATTCCCTCAATCTCTCCCCAGCCAAAAGGAAACATATATTCAATATCCACAGCGGCTTTTGCATAGTGAGCAAGTTTTTCGTGAACGTGGATGTTTAGTTTGTCTTTACTGATTCCGTATCTTTCAAACCAGTTAATTCTGTTTTCTTTCCAGTATTCAAACCATTTATCGTCTTCACCAGGATTTATAAAAAACTGCATCTCCATCTGTTCGAATTCTCTTGTCCTGAATAAAAAGTTTGTAGTATTAATTTCGTTTCTGAATGCCTTACCAATTTGAGCAATTCCAAACGGAAGTTTTTGTCGCGAGCATTCTTTCACGTTTAAAAAGTTTACATAAATCCCTTGAGCGGTTTCCGGTCTTAGATATACAATCGAATCTTCGCTTTCTATTGCTCCGAGATATGTTTTAAACATTAAATTGAAATTTCTGGCTTCGGTGAATTTTCCTTCCTGCTGGCACTTGATGGCTTTGCGACCTTTATATGCTTTATTCCCGCATTCGCATTCTTCCAGTATATCCTCTCTGAATCTTGCTTTGCACTCTTTGCAGTCTACCATCGGGTCGGTGAAGTTTTCCACGTGTCCTGATGCTTCCCATACTTTCGGGTGCATTAAAATAGATGCGTCTATACCTTCTATGTTTTCGCGAAAGGTCATTTCTTTCCACCACGCTTCTTTTACGTTCTTTAGAAGTTCCACTCCAAGCGGACCGTAATCCCAGCAACCGTTTAATCCGCCGTATATTTCCGACGACTGGAACACAAATCCTCTTCTTTTTGCAAGAGATACAATTTTTTCCGTAATATCTACTTTAGCCAATTTATTTCAATTTAATTTATTGATAGAATGGTGTAATTTACTAAACTCAATCAAAAATGTTAATGCAAATAGTAACAATACTCAAAAAATGTATCTTTTTCAATTTGATTATCGTATGTTATATATAATTGTAATTAATCATTATGAAAAAAGTTATTATAATCGGTGCAACATCGGGAATCGGCAGAGAACTTGCAAAAGTATTTTCCGAAAAAGGTTATTTGGTAGGAATTACCGGCAGGAGAGAAAACCTTTTACAAGAATTAAAAAATGAAAATCCCGAATCGTACTTAATAAAATCTTTCGATATATCGCAACCTGAAACTAATGCTAATAATCTCGACGAACTTGTAAATGAATTAGGCGGACTTGATTTAATTATCATTAACTCCGGTACCGGAAATGGAAATGATAATCTCGATTTTAAAATCGAAAAAGAAACCATAGATACAAATGTGCTTGGAGTTACGGAAATATCAGATTGGGCATTTAATTATTTTCGTAAACAAGGGTATGGACAAATTGCATTAGTATCTTCAATAGCCGGAATGCGTGGAGGACGTTTTGCTCCTGCTTATTCAGCATCGAAAGCATTTATCATTAACTATGCAGAAGGCTTAAGACAAAAAGCAAAGAAATTAAAACTGCCAATTTACGTTACCGATATTCGCCCCGGTTTTGTGGATACCGCTATGGCTAAGTCACCGGCAAAATTCTGGGTAGCCACTCCGCAAAAAGCTGCCGCACAAATTTATTCGGCATTGAAAAGAAAAATGAAAATTGCATACATTACAAAACGCTGGATTATTTTTGCGTATTTAATGAAATTACTACCAAAATGGATTTTTGACAGAATTTAATATTAAATTATTGATTGATATATTAAGTCTAATTAATTAAATTAATTGAAAATAACATATGATAAATATCACGAAAAATTGTATATATGGTGAAAACAGAAAACTATTAGCTGTTCAGATTCCTATCGAAGAATTTGAAAAACTTGAAGAAATTATTGAAAATTACGGGCTTGCGAAGTTAATTGACGAAGTTAAAAGTGATGAAATACTTAGTGTGAAAGATGCAAAAGGTCATTATAATTCCTTAAAGAAAAATGTGGACAGTTAATTACAGGAGAACATTTTTAAAAGAACTATCCAAATTACCACATTCTCTCTAATCAAAGATAGAAGAATTAGTGTTTGAAAAATTGCAAACAGATAATCCTTTTGGGTTGGGTTGCATTGAAAAAATGAAAGGTTATCCTGACAAATATAAAATTCGAATTAGTGATTATAGAATTGGTTTGACAATAAACTCAAAGACAAATGAAATAATCTGTGAAAAAATTGCACACCGAAAAGATATTTACAAACTCTTTCCATAATATTATTAAGTGAATAAAAATTATTATTTAAAAGAAATTGAAAAAATAAAAAATTATCTTGAACCTTTTGGTAATGAAAGAAACCGCATTGGTATGCAACGCTTTGGTATAAGGTTTGAAAAAGCATACGGAGTTAACATTCCCGTATTAAGAAAACTTGCAAAAGAATATAAACCAAATCACGAACTGGCTCTCGAATTGTGGGAGACAAAAATTCACGAACTAATGCTCCTTGCTATTTTTATCGATGACTATAAGAAGGTAACAAAATCTCAAATGAATAAATGGGCGAAGGATTTTGCATCGTGGGATATATGCGACCAGTGCTGCAGTAACCTGTTCGATAAAACCCCATACGCATTCGATAAAATATTCGAGTGGACTAAATCTAAAGAGGAATTTATTAAACGCGCGGGATTTGTTCTGATGGCAACTATTTCTGTGCACAACAAAAAAATAGAAGATGTCGAGCTCCTTGATTTTTTTCCTGTTATGGAAAGAGAAGCGTTCGACGATAGAAATTTTGTTAAGAAAGCTGTAAACTGGGCGTTAAGACAAATGGGAAAGCGTAGTAGGTTTTTATTCGGTGAAGCAGTAGAGGTTGCCGAAAGAATTGCAAAACAAAATTCAAAATCCGCTAAGTGGATTGCAAAAGACGCATTAAGGGAGTTTAATATAAAAAAAGATATTTACTGGAAGAAGAGAACTAAATAAGCGTGAAACGTGAAACATCAAACGTGAAAAATTTAAATACAATTTAATTTTATTTTCACGTTTCACTTTTGACGTTTCACAGAGTTTTATTAAAGTCTGCTTTGATTACATCCCTTAAACCTTGTTCAAATGTACGGGGTTTGTACCCCGGCATTAAGGATAATAAATAAGATATATCCGTTCTCTTTTCATACATACCGTCAGGTTTAGATAAATCCCATTTAATTTCACCTTCATAACCTACAATCTTTTGTGCAATTTCAACATATTCTTTTATTGAGTAATCAAAACCGGTTCCTATATTCACAATTTCAGGCTTGTCATAATTTCTCATTAAATAAATCAATGCTTCCGCACAATCATCAACATACAAT
>JBAZEQ010000091.1:0-9209 GCA_041653855.1 Ignavibacteria bacterium
TCTCTGGTCAAAACCTCGAATTGTAAAATAAGAGTAGCCAAAAGAAGTCCCTGATTCTGAATATGCATTGATGTTTGTACTACCGCTTAAAAACATCGGTAAATCCTGCATCAGGTTCTTTCTCTCTATTGTTTCCCTTTTAATATTTTCGTAAGTAATTGGTGTAAGCTCTTCCAATCCCCGTAAGGCATCTACTTCTATTGTCTGGGTTTTGTATTCATTAGTATCTATTGCCGTAACTTTTAATTTATTTGTATCTACACTTTGCCCCATTATTGTTGCGCTTGCGAAAAAGTATATAGCAAATAATATAAAATAAAACTTGAAATGCGATACGTGAAATGTGAAATTGCAATAATATAGATTAATAAGCGAATACTTGATACTTAACAATGAATATTTGTTGATTTTGCAAGATTTCTTTTTTGTTTTCTTTGTATTCATTGAAAATGAATTTTTGCTTTTTTATATTTTTAAAACAAAAAAACTTAATTATTTTTGAGCCAGATAAAACAAAGAAGATTTTTATAGTCAGAGAGTTATTACGGTTTTTCAAGTTTTAATATATCTATATGCACTTTTATTACTATTCTCGTTTTCCGTCCTTTTAAAAGCGTACACTAATATCTATCACTATAAAAGAGTTGATTAAAATTATTCCAATTTAATTATATTTACAAGGAAATAATTACCTTACTTGATTTTCAAAAACACTTCTGAATTAAATGATTGAATTTTATTTTTGTTATCTTCTCTATTACCGCTGATATTCTGAAAAACAATTTTATATTTTATTATTTCGTTTTCCCCGTCAATGCTTAAATCATTCAAAACAAGCTCCTTCTTTATTTTTCTTGTATACTCAATAAATTTTTCAAATTTTATATTTTCAATCGGTACATCGTTATTTTTAATACTAAGCAATAGACTGTCGTCATTAAATTCAAAACAAATTCTGTTTGTGGAATCAATTTGAAATTGTTTTATTTTCTCTCCCTTTTCATATAAATTGTATCTATATCGAATCAGATAATCGAATCCTTTAATGTTAAGACTGTTAAATTCTTTCAAATTAAAATAAAGATATTTGTCATCCTGAGAGTAATTTCTTCTATAAAGAGAATATTCTATCCCCATTAATTCCGTTATCTTTGCTTCTTTTGATTTATAAACACTTTCTACTTGCCCTCCTTTTATTGTATCTATTTCCACGTCGAACCACGGCTGAATTCTATTCATTAATTTTCTATCGTTCAAAAACTGAATCACCGAACTTACATCCTGCCTTTCCTCGTCAGATATTGGATTTGTTGCTTTTACAATTTTTCCGTCAACTAAAATTTTATTGTTCGTAAGAATTTCTTCGAGTCTTCCAATCTGGCTCTTTTCCGACAAACTAAATGCTCCCCACGGACCGAAGGATGTCAGAAACGCTATTATACAAAGTGAATATGGAATTATTTTTATGTTCTTTATTTTGCTTAAAGAAAAATATACCGCTATAAAAGTCAGCCACACGGCAAGTACAAAAACGAAATAACGCTTTTCTGTTATACCGTATTCACCTGTTCGGCGGAGTATTGCAGTGAAAAGTAAAATAATTAAAGGAAAAAGAATCAAATAAAACCATTTCGAAAATTTCTTAATCCAGTTAATTCCTTCCATCTCTCTAAGCGGTTCAATCAAAAGCAAAGAAAAAATCCCCGTTGTTGAAAATCCGAGTACAAGGTAAGATACCCAGCCCATTGGCAATTGCCATTGAATAATTATTTTTCCGGCATACAAATACAGTATTAATAAATATATAGTAACAAGAGGGAGCAGGATATATTGTGTAAATATTTTTAATCCTATCGGGTAAAAATTCTGGTTTTCAAGCTCATCAAGATTTTTCGGTAAACGGGAAAGAAAAAACCAGGTATTAAATACCCCAAATATAAAGAAAACGAGTTGAGCATATCTTTTTGAATCAATATTAACATCGAATAGCTTGTCGAATGATAATATTGCGATTGAAAGACCTGCATATAAAACCCCTGAATAAGCCGCAGTAATTAGAACCTTTAAAAATAAATCCTGGTTGAATTGCCAGAATCCATGCCTCTCGAGAGAAAAACCTTTATTTACAAAAGGAGAGAAAGAAACCAGTAAATGCGTTCCAATCATAAAGAGAAAATACCTTGTAATATCTTTGTAACCGACTTCCCCGGGCAGAGTTAAGTAATATACCGTTAAAAGAATAATGCAGATTATTTGCACGATTATGGAAACCAACTTTGACGTTCCCATTCTTTCACAAATAAAAACGAGCGAAAGTAAAAACGAAATTCCAAGTGAGCATACAATAACTACATTATAAAGATGCTTAATAGAATCCTGTCTTTCGAATGGCTGGTCTACTATATATATCATAAAAGCCGTACCAATAATTGATGTTATTATTACAAAGGGAAACCTTTGAAGAGTCTCTTTTGCTCCCTCAAAAAGAATTTTTAATGATGGAATTTTCATTTGTGTTTTTTTATGTTTTCAAAGATAAAAACAATACCAAATATTTTATAAAATTATCTTTTATTTAAAAATCTTTTGTTGCCATATTCTCTATGGCAAAGTTTTTATGTTTCTGACTCAAGTATCTCGGTATGATGTGTATGTGAGTGTGAAGCACACTCTGCCCCGCAATCCTATTGATATTCAACCCTACATTGTAACCAGCGGGATTATATTTATTTTGCAAAATCTCTTTTACCTCACTTACCAAATCCCAGCAGGCAAGCCTGTATTCTCGCGGTAAATCAAAATAATTTTCTATATGCGTTTTCGGAATTACAAGTGAATGCCCTTTCGAAACGGGATGGATATCGCCCACAGCAAACGCAAGTTCGGATTCAACTATATAATTTTTCTTTTCAATATTACAAAACGGACAATCCATATATTAAAAATAAAATATTAATGTGGAAAAAATAAGGGATTTATTTGAGAAGATAGGAAGTTAGTAAAAGACAAGTGTTTTATCCGGTTACTAAGCCGGGGCTTCGTAACCAGTGAAAAGCTTTATAATTTATTTTAAAATTCAGCATTCATTAATCAAAATTCAGCATTTATTTCTTCCCCAGCAGTCCCAATCCTTCCAATGCAGATTTATCGTCCGGGCTCATTAGTAGCACTTTATTGAATAAAAGTTCTGCTTCTTTGTTTTTCCCAAGCATATAGTTCGACCACGCAAACATCAATACCGAGCTGTAATCGAACGGGTAAAGTTTAACGACTTTTTCAAATTGTTTATATGCGTTTGTATAATCTGCTTTGTAATAGTATCCGAGTCCCAGCCTATAATTTGCAAGTGTATTCTGCGGGTCGATGACAAGGATTGCATCGTATTGCTCATATACTTTATCCCATTTTTCCTGTACGGCAAGCGGGTTTACTATGCCAAATTTTGCTTCTATACAGTAGGGCATTAAATCAATTGATTTCCGATAATAAGAAACCGATTCGTCGTGTTGTTTATTTAAATAGTACAGCCATCCAAGTCTTAAATTGATTTCGTAGACATTTTCCGCGTAAACATTTTTTAGCACATTGATTGCATCGCTGTATTGTCCTTTTGCTTCATACTCGTAACTCTCCTTAAATGCTTTTTGCAGGTCGCTGTCGGGACCGGAGTCCGTATTACTCATTGCACTGATTTGTGAAACTACTACTATTACAAATGCGAGTAGAAGTAATTTTTTTGTTTTTTTTAGAATGTCCATTTCAGACCTCCGATTATTTTATGATTTGTATTGTTTGTAATATTCGTATTTATATTTGAGGAATTCGAATAAAAATAAGTCGCAACTTCCTGATTGTAATATTGGTATCTTAACGAAAGTTCTATGTGACTGCTTACGGGTGAAATTAAATTTAAACTTATTCGATTGGAAATTTTATCGACATTGTTGAATACGAGAAAAGCATCGCTTTCGTTATAATTATAAATGTTACCTAAAGTATAACCTGTCTCCATCCAGAGATGAGCGAATACTTTCCACCCGATTAGCTGGTTTAATATTCCAAAATTCTTAAATTTACTTCCCCATACCCTATCAGAAAAAAGCGTAGCATCCGTAATGGTATATAGATTCAGGTTTCCAAGCGGGTAGAAAATAACTTGTGCTGTATTCTGTACCTGAGTTGCCTGATTTAAATTGGAAATCGAATTTTTCAAACCAAGCTTAAAATGTCCGGTGTTCATAGTCAAAGAAATTAACGCCACAAAATCATTAAGTGTGTTTTTTGTTAATGAATAAGTCGTTACCGAAGGGTTCACCGAAGTATTTACGTCTGTATTTATATCTTCATATTTAACGTTTAAATAATGAAATGCAGTTACCAAATCAAATCCTCCGCCAAGATTGAAATTCACATTGAGGTAGTATTCATCCTGGGTTGTCTTCATATCGAAACTTTTCTGTCCCTGCGATTGCTCGAAAATCTGTTTTGTGCTCGAAACAGATATATTATTGTACCCGTGAAATATTTTTATGTTTTTACCAAGCTGGTGCCTTAAACTTAAATTTATATATGATTGGTTATTAGCTACGCTTTGCTCGTTATAATTATTTGATTGAATTGCCGAACCCTTTTTTTTCTGGTTAGAAAAATCGTTATTGAATGTATAACCACCTTCTGTATAAGCTCCGTATATGAATTTGCTATATACCCGTAATTTCTTTTTCAATTTAAAAGGCATAATCGATATCAGTGATAGCACATCGCTTTCCCTACCTGAAAAGAGATAAGAATAATAAAGATATTCCATAGTTGTGATATCGGTCGGATTATATTTCATTGCTTTTTCAAAATGTCCTATAGCTGACATATAATTTGCATTATTATAATATGCTATTCCCGCTCTTAACCTGAGGTAAAAGAAATCAATACCATTGTCTATTGCGTCTTCACATACTTCCGTAAGCTCATCCCACTTCCCCGCCGAATAGAGTACATAAGTTTTTGTATCGATTTCTTTCGGGTCGGGTTTTTTCTGTGCATTTGATGTCGCACAAAAAAACAGTATCATAAATAATATTAAAATTATCTTTTGCACGTTGCTTTTATTGTTTTGTTTTTTAGAAATATATTTATGGTTTCTATTCCGTCTTTATTTATCTCAATCGAGAATTTTTTCTGTCCTGTTTTCTTTCCGAAAAATAATTTTTCTACAGATGAATTTATTGTTAAATAAGACGGATTTATAACCTCGTCTATTTCACTATATTTTAAATTAAAATCGGATTTTAAAAATACAAAAAACGGAGCGATAAAATCCTGTAAAAATAATCCTAATTTACTATAAACAAAATGCAAAGCAAGCGTATCTTTTATGGATACGTCTTTATAAAATCCCAATGGTACTTTATATGCCGCAAGGAAAAAATAATAAAGCAGGCTTCTTTTATTTCCGATAAAATTATAGAAATAAAATGTTCTTCCGTCCTCTACAAAATATGCATACGAATTTGAAGTTCTGCAATATATATAAGAGTAATTATAAATATTTGTGAATACTTCCCATTCGACATTTTTGACCTTACTTTTTATTTCCACTTCAAAACTCAGTTTATTTCCGGGAATAAAATGAAAAGCTTTTTTCATCAACGTGTTGATTTCTATGTTGGAGACAATATCATCTTTTTCGGGATGTGCATAGGATTTATATTCAAACTTGCTTTTATTTCTTTTCACAAATTGCGAAATCGGGTATTCAACAGATTCCCCGTTTACAAAAGGCACTTTCTGCAGCTGAAAATGAATATGCGGCTCTGGTGAGCGACCGGAATTCCCGCAGAAAGCTATAAGTTGTCCGGCTTTAACCCATTCGCCTTTCATAACTTTAAACGAGCCTGCTTTTAAGTGCGAAATTTTCGAATAAAAATTTTCACCGTGCCTAATAACAATGGTATTTCCCCAATTTTCCTCAACGTTTACGTCCATTATTGGATTATCGGGTATTCCATCTATTACTTCATCAACATAACCATCAAAAGGAGATAAAACTGCTTTATTGTAACAATAATAATCCTCTACATTTGCACCTGCATCCCTGTAAGTCTTTCCATCCGAATCCGTAATCACAAAATCCCATGCATATTGCCATTTCGATTTATGAGTAAATTCCCCGTCGTGTGCCTGTGAGACTTTCCACTCTCCGTAAAAAGGTAACCTTATCGGGTACAAAGAATAATCCTTAAACCTGTGGTTACTATTTAAATACATATAAAGATTTAACTCGGGTGAATTTCTTTGAATATTTACTTCAAGGGATTTTCCCGGTTTGTGTACTCTTAACCTGTATGCGTATAAAAACAAAAGTACAACAATAATAAACGGGAGAGAATATATATACAAATGCCAGACCCCAAACACCTGACTTAAGCTTAGAGTAAATAAAACCGTTACCGGGGTTAAAACTATCGCCCAGAAATATGAAGCTTTCGATGGCACAAGAAAATATCCACCAACTGCTATAGCAGTTAAAATGAAATTGAAACCGATATATGAAAATCCTATCTCGGTAAAATGTGCACCCATTAGCTGGTAGAAGAAATAAGCCGAATAAAATCCTATCAGTGATAACGAAAATGCAATTCTGGAATAATACAATAAAGCAACCGCAATTAAAATTCCGGATATTACCTTATACTGGAAAAAAATTGCTCCAAGCGAAATAAAATATATTTTTAACGAAGTAATAATTTCAAAACTATTCCACCAATCATAAACGCTTATTAACCTGTATCCACCGACTACAAATATTTGGTTCAGAAAAAATATTCCATCCTCGCTCAAATTTAAAAAATGCAGTTCTCTAATAGCAAGAAGCATAAACCAAAACGGAATAAGAAAAGGTAAACTTAAATACGGAAGAAGATTTTTTCCGAGTGTTTTTTCAAGTGTAACTGTCAGCAAAAGCGTTATAAACGACGCGAGCAAAACAAAAAGAAGAACAAGCCAGCCTGCCTGAAGATTAAGTCCAATCCCAAGTCCAACAAGTAAACTATTAAATCCATAATATCCTTTTTCGATTTTATACCTGTCGTAGCCTAAAATATCAGCAAGCAGAGAAGCAAGTAACACTGAAATAAATCCACAAAAACCCGCAAAGACATCGAAAAAAGAAACCAGCATAAGCACCGCAGAAAAAAGATAACGGTCTGAAAAGAAAATTATCGAATAACTGTTTATAATGCTTCTTATGTATTGTTTAAAAGTCAAATGCTATGATTTTAATTTTAAATGTTCGGGGACTGATTCAAGATTAACAATATCTTTATTTGTTTCGTTTTGCCTTATAATATGCACGTTACTTTTTGTGTCTATCATTACAATCTTCGGTCTCAAAGTTATAAACTGCATCCACTGGGTCATATTATACGCACCTATTCTACTTGCAACTACATTATCTCCTTTTTTCAATGCAGGCAAATAAATTGATTCTCTTATCTGGTCTATATTCATACAAAGCGGTCCGTACAGGCTTGTTGTTTCCGAATGTTGTGTGAATTCCTGTGCGGGGGTAATTTTATGCTCATACCAGAAAGATGTGAAAAGCAGGTTCACCCCAAAATCCAAAATAGTTGCATGTCTTCCATCGGAAAGTTTTTTATTTGCTATTACAGTCCCGGCTAAACTGCCTGCATCATCTATTAATGCCCTTCCTGTTTCGAGAATAAGCATAGGCATATGTTCGGGGTCAAGCTGTGAGTTTATTAGCGATGTAGTAATAGCTTCCGCATAGTCATCGAATGATGGGGATGTATCAATACCGAGTAAATAAGAGCCTTTCAGCGTATTCTTCGATGCAAATCCTCCACCCATATCTATATAGTTTAGATTTTGGTTGTATTTTCTTTTTATATTAACTGCAAGGTCTGCTAATTTAGATGCCGCAATTGCATAGGCGCTTGCTGTCATCATAAAAGTACCTATATGTGTATGCAATCCTACAAGGTCAAGTTTATTGCTTAACATTATCCTGTTGATAGCTTCCCATGCTTCACCGTTTTCAAAATTAAAACCAAACCTGTCCCACATTGGATAGACACCGGTATCCATATTTACCCTTATTGCTACCTTTGGTCTTTTTTTATGATTCGGAGCAATTTCAATCAACATATATAGTTCATCAAAATGGTCTATGTGAATAAGCGAGCCGTTTTCGACAGCAACATTTAAATCGTCTTCGGATTTTTCGGGACCGTTGAAAATTATTTTATTTCCGTCAACTCCGTTTTCAATTGCTTTATCATATTCAAACCTCGATACAACCTCAGCCCACGAACCTTCCTTATGAAATATATTGCAGACGGCATTAAGATAATTTGTTTTATACGACCAGGCAAATTGTACTTTTGGATACCGGGTTTCAAAAGCTCTCTTTGCTTCTGCAAATGTTTTTCGAATAGTTTTTTCCGAAATCACAAAAAGCGGAGAACCGAATTCATTTAATAAATCCTTTACGGATACATCGTCAATATGGGTCAAAGGTTCAAACTCGGTTTTTAATCCAAACTTATGTGATGGTCCTACATTTAATTTTTTTATTAATGGTCTTTCAAAATTTAGTTTTTTCATATTTTTTTATTTCCTCAAAGTTCTGCGTAATGAGTTAATTTTTCAAATTCGGTAATGTCACAAAGCAGTTCATACGAATACCTTATAAACATTTTTCCGGTCTTGTATTTTTTACATGGTTCAACATTCATTCCAAGTGCCAACTTCACAAGTGCTTCGGGTAAATTTTGTCCTGCGCCAACGGCAAGATAAACCCAGGCGGGAAGGCGTGGATTTATCTCTATTAAATAATATTCGTTTTCTTTTGTCTTTACCATTTCAAGTTCCATTCCCCCTCGCCATTTGGTTTTCCTTATTAATTTCCTTGTAATACTCAGCAATCTGGAATCATCGAGCGTAATACCTGACCACGCTTTTCCTTTATCGGTTATGTATTGCTTTCTCATTGGTACAGCTCCGATTGTTCCGCCTTTTCCGTCACCAAGTGCAACTACGTTCACTTCCGTTCCTTCAATAAACTCCTGTATAATAATAGGTAATCCCCATTTACCGCTTGTTTTATAATAATACATTTTTGCCTGCTCAGGAGTATATGCAATATCAGCATCATAATATTTCCCTTTAACAAGCAAAGGATATTTAAAATC
>JBAZEQ010000092.1:0-9206 GCA_041653855.1 Ignavibacteria bacterium
TTAAAGTAGCAATTGCAAATGCAAACGGAACTGCAAGAGAAGCGAATCCGATAAACAGTGTAGGCGGATGAATTACCATCCAGAAATTTTGTAATAATGGATTCAAACCCCTTCCGTCGGGTGGCATAAAACCCTGTTCTACTTCTTTTGGAAAAGCTTCCCAGATATATTTAAAAGGTGATTTTAAAATTATTATAAATGTAAGGAAGGCTAATACTAAAGTATAAATGGACATTACCTGTGGCTCTAACCTGTCTTCTTTGGATACGTAATTCAAAAGAAATATTCCTATTATTGCCGTGAAAAATGTCCATAACATAAAACTTCCTTCCTGTCCCGAATAAAATGTCGATATTAATAGAGGAAGCTGAAGTTCGGAATTACTCTGCTCCCATACATATGCATATTGATACTGATGTGTTAGTATAAGATACATTAGGTATACAGAAGCTAATATTACACTGATTGCTGTAATATGAAAAAACATTCTTCCGACTTTTAATAAATTCTCTTTTCCGAGATGCACAAGGAAAAAACTGATTACTGATATAATAGAAGATATAAAAGCAATATATATGAAAATTTTACCAAGCATTAAAGTAAATTAAAAGTCTTTAAGGTTTATAAGGTTATAAAGTATACAGTTAAAAAGCTGTTATATTTTAAAGGATTAATAAAAAATTCCTTCAAATAGTATTTCAAATTTGTTTTTTACTATTTATTATTTGTTATTTGTTATCTGTTTATTATTTGTTATCTGTTATTCGTTATTTGTTATTTGTTATTTGTTATTTGTTATTTGTTATCTGTTATCTGTTATTTGTTATTTGTTATCTGTTATTTGTTATCTGTTATTTGTTATCTGTTATTTGTTATTTGTTATTTGTTCTTCACCTGCTCTCCCGTTCCCTCATATTTTGACGGGCATTTTGTGAGTACTTTATCTGCATAGAATACATTATCTTTCACTTTTCCCTTTGCTACTATCATAAGTTCTCCCGCCGTTTCGAAATTATTGGGTTTGGCATCATTTAGCATCACTTTCATTTCGGTGTTATTATCATCACGCATATAAAAAGTAAACATATTATTCGATGCATCGTATTTGGTTTCTTTATCTTTGAGCCATAAGCCTTTAACTTCAACTGTTCTCATACGTTTCTGAGCTTCCATAAAATCAACGTATTCGATTTTACTTCCCATAAAAGAAATAAAACCGGCTATTATAAAAGCGGCTATAATTACAGAGCCGATTATTATTTTAATTTTTGATGTCATATCTTATTCCGTGTTTTTATCTTTTTCGAGTTTTTTAATTCTTTTATCTAATCTGAACATATAGAAAAATAAACCAATCCAGATAATAAGTGCTATTAACAGTACAATATACATTGCGTTCTTTTCTAAAAAATCGTACATAATTTGGTTATAAAGTTTTTAAAATAAATTAACAATTATGAATCGTAAATAGTTTAATATCGAAATCGACATTGGCATAATCAACGAAATCTGTGATATAGTTTTTCCACCCGTACTTTCAAATTTAGCACCCAGAAAAAGAACATTGTAAATCCCGCAAGTGATGACAAAAAAATCGTAAGCATAACGGGATTCATAGTTATTTTTCCCTGTGAATTTACAATCGCATCTTCAGGGTGCAGTGACTCAACAATTCTCGGCATAATAAATATAAAAAAAGGTACAGTTACAAAAGCAATGATAGAATAGACCGAACTAAGTTTTGCTTTCTGCTCCGGATTTTCTATTGCAGACCTTAAAGAAAAATATGCTCCGTAAATCAATAACAAAATAAATATCGATGTCTCTCTCGGGTCCCAATTCCAGAATGAACCCCAGTTAAACTTTGCCCAAAGTGAACCTGTAACTGTTGCCAGTATGCTGAACAGAAATCCAATTTCTGCGGACGAATAAGCAATTAAATCTTTTTGCAAATCTCTTGTCTTTAAGTACCTAACAGCATTAATCATAGATACAAGAAATGCAAGTACAGCTATCCACGACATCGGAACGTGCAGATAAATTATTCGTGCTTTATCTCCAAGAGATGGAATATAAGGAATCGGTACCAAAATTCCGGCAATTAATACTCCACTAATTATAATAAAAATTAAATATTTCAGAAAATTATTCACTGTTTTTTAATTTAACATTTAACATTTACAATTTAACATTATTTTGGGATTGGTCTGCCCATCGAATTATAGATATCTTCTATCTGCATCCTGTTATTCATTGCATCTTGATTATTTGGGTCAAGTTCAAGAACTCTTTTGAAATGCTTTAATGCAGGTCCGTATTTTTTCTTCGGATTTAAATTCGCCTGATACATTAGATAGTTTCCTGCTGCCATATGCTTTTCTATCAAATAACTTTTATTCTCATCCGTATTACTTTTTTTAAATGTATTTTCAAAATCATTTGCTTCTTTTACGAGCTTATCAGCTTTTTCATCTACGGCGGATTCCGGAGCCATATCTGTCATATCACCCTTATGATTTTGTGAGCCATCCTTCATATCACCCTGCATATGTGGATTTTGCATATCTCCTTGTGTATGTGGATTTTGCATATTTGACTGGGGAGATTTTGTATCCGGCTGGTTCTGTTTTTTCTCTTCCATTTTAGAGCATCCTGTAAATAAAATAGCGATAAAAAACAAAGCTAATGTGATTTTCATAGAATTTAATTTAAGTATATGTTTATAATATAATAAAAAATTTCAACTTTTTCTAAATATAACAAAATGAATTTTAATAAAATTCGGGAGGATTATATATAATATTAATTTGTTTTTTATTTCAAAGTATTTAAGTACTCTACAAAAAATACAAATTGTTTTTGTTAGTTCGATAGTTTGTAAAAAACGTTATTGCAATCAAATCTAAAATTTTATTATTGTTTCCAGCTTACTCCTTTTTTTAAAATCATTGCTGGAACACCCCCAATAATTTGATTTTCGCCGTTGTAATTCCTTGATATAAGGCTATGTGGTGCAACTATAGTATAATTTTTTAAATGAGTTCCTTTTAATATTGAACATCTACAACCAATCCAAACATTATTTTCTATAATAATAGAATCATCATTATTTATTCTATTATTATCAGAATCATAAATTGAATGAAAATCCGTATCTAAAAATAGATTTTCCCAGCTAATTAGGCAATCATTCCCGAAAGATATTGATTTATAACAAATTATGGAAGATTCGGCACTAATCGTCGTATTTTTCCCGAATTTCAAAATACCCGATTCGTTTACACAAATTTTACTACCATGTCCAATAAATGCATTTCCTTCGAAAATAATTTTTCCTCGCAATTCTAAAATTGTTCGTGAATATTTTTCGTCAAACACACCTACATTTTTGTAACCGATCATTATCATGCCTCTGCTAATATTACTGCTAATAATTATTTCCCCGGATAATTTTCTAAAATAAACTTTTCTATTAATATAAATTGGAAGTCTAATGGCTATTTTAATTGGGAAATACTTGAAATTAAAATAAATTGTTTTTATAAAATTAATAAAAGATGTAATCAATATTTTGGATTTTAATTATTTTATCAAATTAAATAAAATATTTTTATTTCTTAATGTTAAAATCTATCACTCCGTTTATGTGTCTTTGTTTATTTACAAAAACATAATTTGTATCTATAACACTACCGTGGCAATATCCGCAATTATCGGGATAATATTGATGAGTTGATATTGGTTTCGAATTACCTGTAATTGGGGTACCGTGACACGAACCACACGCAACACTATTTGGGTCTGTGAAAATCGGTTGTGTATTTGGATTTCCACCTTTAAAGTATCCGTGACAATAAACATTCGAACAGGTTTGTGCTGTTTTATTCCAAACAGGATTAGGAGTAAATCCTTCCGTAATAGTCCTTGCAAGATTTCCGAAGACCACATTAGCAACTCCGGGATTCCAGCCGATATGATTTGTATCGCTGAAAGAACCAATAGGTATGTGGCATTCGCCGCAAGAAACTTTAGCAGAATATCTAACGGATGAATCCGAATTGAGATGAACATAGTGCGCTCCTACACCCTGCTCGGTTGGTAGTGTATGACCAAGCAAAGATTTCGGAGGATAGATATGCTGGGAATTTCCATGGCACACATTACATCTTTCCGGTCCGTATTTGTGACAGTTAAAGCAACCGGTTTGTGCGTTTCCTCCTTTATAATCACTACCATGACAGGTTTTACAAACATCCAATTTCCAGTAATACGTTGTTTTAATTGCATTCCCGTGGAAATTTGATGATGTAGGATTAAGCCATCCATCTCCATGTGCAACCGTAGATGAAGGTGTCATCATCACCAGATTATCCGATTGCTTACTGCAACCCTGTATGATGATGGCTGTAATTAACAGTAGAGAAAATACTGTAAAAATTTTATAAATTATTTTATTCATATTTAATATAAATTTATTTTGTTATTTATGACAGTATCCACAGAATCCGATTCCGCGTATCCCGTTTGGTTTAGCATTACCATCCGTATGACAAATGTAACATACTGCACCTTGAGTGTTATGCCATATACCTTTTTCATCCGATAAAAATCCGTTTTCATGAGTTTTCGGATGAGTCCCTTTTATTCCATTATTGTCGAAATGACATTTAACACAGGTCGGGTCACCCCCCTGAATGCTGTGACAGGATTCGCATGATTCGATATCCTTTTTTGCAAGTGTCGAGTGTATTCCTCCTCCGGAATGTACACCTATAGTTGTGAATCCGTGTTGTAGGTGACTTTTGGGAATAAATCCAGTTTGCAGGTTACCTCCGGTTTGGTGACAGGATGTACAGAATTCAACAGGGTCGTGGCATGTTTTACATTCAAAACTTCGTTGATTTGCCTCGAGTCCGTGTGTGTACTGATAATTTAATGTATGCATATTAGATAACTTCTGTAATGCCGACCTATCTGTCCTAACACCGGATTCTTTTGTATAGTATGGTGCATAAAAATCTTTCGTTGTGTTTTCACCTTTGTATTTTCCGACAGTGTGACATGCCTGGCAAAAATTATCGGAGTGACACATCATACAATTGCTACTCGATTCATTTACTACTTTATGCTCATTTAAAAAATTTGAGTTTAAATGATTCTTCGGTGTAAGGGTAGTTAGATTTGTATGACACGCTTCGCAATTATTAGTTGCGGTTTTTTTATCGTGACACGATGAACAGCTTTCCATAGGAGGAAATGCAGTCGGACTTTCACTCGCATATTTTACTTTTTCCAATCCCGTATGGCAATCGGCACACTGTTTGCCTTTATCGAGATGGAATTTGTGCGAGAAGATTAAATTTTTTCCTGCTGATTCAAGTTTCTTATAATCTTTTTCGTAGTGGCAAACATTACAATTTTTCTGTTCTTTGATATCGTGGCAGGATTCACAATTTTTCATCAAAGGATTCAGGTTATCTTCTGCTTTAACTGAAGTTAATGCTTTATCGTGGCAATCTTTACATTGCATTCCCACATCTTTAATATGAAAACCGTGATTAAACTTAATAATATTTTTATTATCGGCGATTTTATTCTTTTTATAAATATTGAATTTTTTTGCAATATCCTTATCGAATGTAATATAAGCTGTCATAGATAGGAATGTAAAAATTCCGATTAAAAAGAAAATATAAAACTTTGTATTTTTCATATGTATTAAAATTTTATCTGTTAGAATTTAGAAAATAACCAATAATTAAATCCTACTAAAAATCTTGTGTCGAATTTATAAATCTCGTTTGTTATAAATTGTCCCTGTGCATCAACCGAAATTCTCGGCTCCGGTCTGAATGTAAATCCAAATGAACCGGCGAATGCATTTAATCTATCCGATGAATATGTACCGATTTTATATCGTGAATAATTCAGGTTGCTTGAAAGAATAAGTTTTGATTTTATTAATTCGTGGGAAATATATCCGTTGAATCCGTCTGATTCTCCTGCATATCCTGTGTATTTTACAAAAGATACGCCATAAAATGAACTCGACACACCAAGTTGCAATTTGAAAGAATTGTCCCCGTCATAAAATACATTCCCGACCCTGCCATATAAATTAATACCGTTATTAAACATATAATCTATTCCGCCTTCAATTTCCTGATTTTGTTTATGAGTAAATACCCAGAAGATAGTATTGTAACTGATTTGAGGCTCTTTGTATATATATCCTGCCGATATTCTTATATTATTGTTTGCCTGTATACTTGTATTGAACTCACCTCTGTAAAATTTAATTCTGTTAATATCAAAATAAGCTTTACCGTAAAGGTTATGTTTTTGTTTGTAGACATAATTGAAATCCAGACCCGCAAGTTGGTCGGCGGGGGAATCTGTTTCAACCAAGACTTCTCTTGTATTAAATAAACTATCTGCTCTTAAAGCATAATACGTTTCGGGTTTCCGATGTTTATTGGAATAGCTTAGCCCGAGCATTAAATCCTTGACTCCGTAATATTGGAATTGTCCACCGATTGTATAATTATCTTTTATATTTGGATACTTATCGATTTCATAACTTAAGGGAGTCAATTCACCACCATAACCTATTAACTGGTACTCTTTGTTCTTTCCGAGTTTAAGTTTCATATACAAACCATCAGTGTTACCCTTGTAAACACCTGCGGCTACAAAAGACCTGCCGAGTTTTAAGTCCATAATACCAAAAAGATTTGTACCCTTTACGTACAGGTTATAAAACCTATAGCTAAAACCACGACCAATTTTATTTACTACGTCTTCATCTGTTTGTAAGAATGTATTGAAAGACCATTTCTTCGAAGAAACGTCAAACAATAAATTCTGATAACCCTTTAAATGATTTGTATATGTTTCCGAGCCGCTTGTCGTTACGGAGTCAAGCCTCTGCCAGGTATAAAAATATGTACTAAATCTGGCATTTATGGTTTGAGACCTAATAAATGAAGCAGACAGCATAAACATAATCAAAAGAAAAAAAGTAAAATACTTTTTCATAAAATAAATTTTATGCTTAAAGAAAAAATTTTCAACTAAAATCATTTCATCTGTATTAATAATATAGAGATGAGATGAAATTTATTCTTCCCGGAAGATTTTGTTCTCCTCCGAAAGAAAAACCGGGAATAATAAAGATTTACTATTTATAAAAAACATTCTCTAACTTCCATTATACTTATAAGGAAGTGAGAACTAAAATAAAAATTACGGTTTATTATGTTTTATTTTTTCCCACATTTCATCAAAATTGAATTCTTTGTGTGTAGGACTATCCTGATTATGACAACCTGTACAAAACTGTGCTTTATCAGTCGGAACAATTAACCCGTTTTCAATTGCTTTTTGTTTGTCTTTCATCACCGACATAGCTTTGTATTCAGAACCTGCACCATGACAGCTTTCGCATTGAACTCCGTCTTCTTTTACAAATGATTCTGCCAGTTCATCAGGTACGATATCTTTACCAAGCACGTGACATTTTATACATTGTGGTGTCTCGACAGCTTTTGTGTTGAATCCTTTATCTTTGGCAATTTTATCTGCTGCCTCTGTCTCTAAAGTTTTCCACGCCTGGGAATGTCTGGAATTTTTCCAGATATCCTGCTGTTTTCCCTGTGCGTCTGTTTTATGGCATGTAACACATTTACTTACCCCAACATATTTGAAACTCCCTGAATTTTTGGAGCTTACGTTTGTTGAAGATAGCACTACAAAGATTGCAATGATTAGTGTTAATCCCGATATAAATGCTTTCTTTTTCATAGTTGTTTTTTTTGTTTTTGAAATATAATAATAATTAGTTTAAAAAAATATATTTTTTTTGCAATTACTTAAAACTCTTTAATTTTTTCTTCTTTTCGGCTAATATACTGCTAACCATATCATAATTATGTACATAGATGCTTGGATAAGAACTAATCTGGTTCACTATTTTCTTTATTTCATTCACTTCGTTTTGCTGCTCGGTATTCAAACCTGCTCCTTTTAACTCGTTTATCAATGCATTTGTTTCCGTTAGCAAGTTCTTGACATCCTTTTTCCAGTCTTCCATTTGTTGGTCGTAACCTTTTTCGTGACATTTTAAACAAATTTTATTATCAGGTTTAAATAATTTATCCGCATTTACGTGACAATCGATGCATCCAACACCTCCCTGTTTCATAATGTCAGGCTGGTTCTTATTTAGATATGTACCATTGTATACCTGTGATTGAAAACCGTGACATTTTGTACAAGCATCATTAGTCTTATTTGAGGAATGGTGACAGCTGTTACAAATTTGTTTACTTACTATTAACTCACCGTGTTTATTAGCGTTCGAGTGGCATTTATCACAAGGAACTTTCTGCTTTACTATATGTAGATTATGAGAGAAATTCATATCGAATTTTTTAACCGTAATTTCCTGTATACCGGAATGGCAATTGTAGCATTCGTTTGGAATAAATTCCGAACTCGACTTGAATTCCGGAAGCCGTGTACCTGAACCAATAACGTTTAAAGCTTGTTTCATTAAATCATAACTTGCAGATAAAAGTTTATCTGCAAATTGAATATTGTGAACACTCTTCCCAACTTCTACTATTCTGATATTGTGATATGCATTGCTGATTAGTTTTTCTGCTTCGGGTTTATTGTTTGCTTTGGAATTTTTTACCTGCGAAGATGCAATGTTATAAATCGAATAAATTTCTTTCAATCTTTTTTCCGAAGCACTCTTCCATTGAGTTACAAGTTTATCATATCCTTTCCCGTGGCACATATCACAGGCACTTCCTTTTGATTTTGAAGTTTTGATATCGTTTTTACTTGTCTCGTGAAATATATGACAACCCTTACAGTTTATTCCGTTTAAAAACATAACACTTGGTGTCTTGTCTGTATTAATACCGTTTTCACCTGTATATAAATTCACCTGTGCACTATGTGAATTTGAATGACAGCTTACACAATCGGGCGGACTTTTTGTGTCCATTTTTTGAATTTTGTGCTGAATACTTGTATGGCACGAGAAGCATCTAAGGCTGTGTTTTTTAATATGAGTGGTGTGCATAAATTCAGTGTCGTCATATTTTTCAAGTCTTTCCGTTTCAAAGTGACACTGGAAGCATCTTTCTTTCCCTACCTCGCCGTTACCTGCGACAGTATTGGTGTGACAGTTATAA
>JBAZEQ010000093.1:0-4089 GCA_041653855.1 Ignavibacteria bacterium
CCGAGGAAGAGTAATAGCTGTATTGAAACGCCTCACAACTTCCGCCATATCTTTAGCTTCATCCCTGCCAACATAAGCCACACATACATCCAGCACGTGTGCACCTTCTTTAATCTGCTCCTTTGCCATATTTACCATAGCATCATAATCCTCTTTTAAAAGTAATTCTTTGAATTGCTTCGAGCCGTTTGCATTGCATCGCTCCCCGATTAAAATCGGAGGCGGCTCTATTGTCATAGGTGAAATTGAATATAAAGAAGAGACAGAAGGAGTATATTCAAAACTTCTTTGCTTCGGAGTAAATCTTTGTGAAACTTCATCCAGCCGTTTTATATGCTCCGCATTTGTTCCGCAGCATCCGCCTACTATATTCACGCCAAGTTCATTTGTAAAAAGTGTCATCCATTTTTCCATCTCATCGGGAGTCAAATGGTAATGTGCCTTTCCCCCTACGTTTTCAGGTATTCCCGCATTAGGCATACAGAATACAGGCTTTGGAGAATTCTGGCAGAGGTATCTAATATTCTCTTCCATTTCTTTCGGACCGGTGGCACAATTCATTCCTATAACATCAATAATATCGTAAGGTTCAAGCGTGGTAAGTGCGGCTGAGATTTCAGTGCCCATAAGCATCGTGCCCATTGTCTCAACCGTAACCGAAACTATTACCGGAAGTTTTTTCTTTTTTTCTTCAAATATTTTCTTCACCGCAGAAAGTGCCGCTTTCACCTGCAATATATCCTGGCAGGTTTCTATGCTGAATAAATCCACTCCCCCATCATACAATCCCGACATCTGTCGGTAAAAACTTTCCATCATATCATTATATTTTATATGACCGAGTGATGGAAGTTTAGTAGTAGGACCAATCGAGCCTGCGACATAACGAGGTTTAGCTTTCGTTGAAAACTCCAGTGCACACTGCTTCGCAAGTTCAGCAGATTTTTTCGAAAGTTCATAATCAAGATGTCCGATATTATATTCATTCAGGACAATCGAAGCAGAGCCGAAAGAATTAGTCTCGATTACATCAGCACCTGCCGCAAGAAAATACGTATGAAGCCGTTTCACAACATCGGGTTTAGAAATGCAGAGGTACTCGTTACAGCCTTCGAGTTCTTTTCCGCCGAAGTCGTCCACTGTCAGGTCATACGTCTGCAAAGTCGAACCGGTCGCCCCGTCGAAGACAATAATTTTTTCTTTTATATATTCCAGAAAGTTTTTCATATAATGCAAAGTAAAAAGGATATTGTAAAAAATAAATGGAGAAAAGCGAGTGTTTAGAGTCTGTGAATTTTTTAATGTAAAAGTCGGAAAGTTGTAAAAAAAAACGTTCCCAACGTCTTTGTTGGGAACGAGAAAAAAAAATGATATTAATATTAAATAAAAAATTCTACACACTCTACACACTCTATACACTCTATACACTCTATACACTCATACACTCTATAGACTCAATTATTTCATTTTACCGTTGCGAAGTTCGTATGCGAGGCGGTCGATTTTATAAAGATTTTTGACCACTTCTAATAATCCTTCGGAATCAACCGATACTGTATGCGGAATATCATCGAGATAAATAAATTCATCGGTTAAGCTTTCGATATTACCGTCGAATGCGAGCCCGACTATTTCTGCATTTTTATTAATCATAGGACTGCCGGAGTTTCCACCAATGATATCGTTTGTAGAAATAAAATTAAACGGTGCGGATAAATTAAATTCCCTCGGAGGATTGAGCCATCTATCGGGCAAGTTGAATGGATATTCTTTTCCGAAAGAATAATACCTGTCGTATATACCGTAGAAAGTTGTTTTTGTAGGAGCAATGGTTCCATTGTACGGATATGATTTAATAACACCATCCGATATCCTTAGCGTAAAAGTGGCATCGGGTGGAATGGTAGTTCCGAATACATCATAAATTGCCTGACCGAGAAGCTCTATATTAATTTTTTCTACATCTTTGTATTCAGTGATTTTTTTATTTATTTCATTGAATCTTTCTCTTGAGTTTGCAACATAAGCGATAATAGGGTCACCCGAATTCATAAATGCATCAGCACCTTTATTAACAAGTTCCATAGTTTTTTCAAAAGATGTAAGAACTGTGTTACTTAAAATATAATTTACTGCATCCGTACCCGAATTTCCACCTGTAAGTGCTTTTACATTTGCATTATCTTTTCCGAGTTTGCTAATATACCGCTCGACGAGGAATTCAAGGACTTTTTCGTCATAAATTTTATCCGCATTTGCAAACAATGCCTGAACGTCTTTTTCGGCAGGTGTATTATTTGCTTTGAAAGAAGCAATGATTTTATCAGCAATGATGAAATATGACGGATTCATATTTTGATTTATCTTATAGCAATAAAGTTCAGAATACATTTTAGAAACTTCTTTATTCGAGTTTGCAATATTTTCCCATACACCCGCATATTTTTCTTTAAGAGTAGGATTCGATTCAACAGCTTCTCTGAATTTCTTTTCGAAATCTTTTTTCTTAGCCATAATCATTCCATCATTCAGTCCTTTTAAAATTCCTCTATAAACTTTTTGGGAATTTGTATATGAGAAAAGTTTATCATTCAAATCTTTTGCTTTTGATGGGTCATTTGCAATTAAGGATTTATAATAATCTACAATAAAATCGAGGAATTTGGATACATCGGGATAAGCAACGTCACGTTTATATTCAAGCTGGGCAACTGTATTCAGTCGGCTTGTTCTGCCGGGGTTTCCGACTACGAAAATCGGTTCACCTGTTGTGGCACCCTTTTGACTCCATCTGTAATAATGTTCGGTTTTCAAAGGTTTACCGTTTTCATCATAGACTCTGAAGAAAGTGCAATCGAGATTATATCTCGGATAAGTGAAATTATCCGGGTCACCGCCAAAAAATCCCGCCTGGTCTTCGGGAGCGAATACAAGACGGATATCATTGTATCTTTTGTAAACATATAAAGAATAAAGACCACCGCTATACAACGTAACAACCTGTGCTTTCATTCCGGGCTGAGTGTTTTGAGCTTCGATTTCTTTTATTTTCTTTTCTTTGTTTTTAAGTTTTTCGTCATTGGATTGACCTGCATTAATAGCATCGTGCACGTCTTTTGTAACATCGACAATTTTCACAAGCTGGTCAACAAACAAGCCTGCTACTTTTCTTTCGTCTTCGAGCTTCAATGCTATGAAACCGTTTTTGTGAAGGTCTTCGCCTTTTTGTTCGACTTCGGTTACGGATTCACGTCCGCAGTGGTGATTTGTCATAACAAGTCCATCCGCAGATATAAAAGAAGTTGAGCAGTATGTCGCAAAACGCAGTGCTGACATTCTTACATTATCAAGCCATTCCTGAGTTGGGCGAAATCCGTATGTTTCATTTAGATAATCCGCAGGTGGATAATCGAATGTCCACATTTTACCATTATCGAACCTTCCTGCTTTTACGGTATCGAGATTCTGCGAATATATAAATCCGGCAGAGAATACGAACAATACCAGTAATAACGATGAGAAGAATTTTTTTGTCATAAGTTATATTTTAAATTAATAATTTGTTTTTAGAATATTTATAAAATTTATTTTGCAATTTTGCCATTTTGCAATTCGTCGCTAAGTCTTTTTGCTTTGTATAAATTTTTGATAGCTTCTTTTAGTCCTTCGGAATCAACGGAGACCATAGTAGGAGTTTCGGAAGAATAGATGAAATCTCCCGGAAGGCTTTCAATATTTCCGTCGAAAGCAAGTCCAACGATTTCGGCATTTCTATTAATCACCGGACTTCCTGAACTTCCGCCGCTGATATCGCAAGTAGAAATAAAATTAAACGATGTTTCAAGTTTAAAATCTTTTGGAGGATTGAGCCAGAGTTTCGGTAAATCCCACGGATTTTTTTTATCGAAAGAATAGAACCTGTCGTATATGCCGTAGAACGTTGTTTTCGGCGGAGCGATAGTTCCGTTGTAATTGTAAGTTTTAATTACACCATCGGAAATTCTGAGAGTGAAAGTAGCATCAGGCGGAATCGAGTTTCCAAACACTTCAAAAATAGCATTCCCGAGTTTTTGATTTGCCAATTCTTCG
>JBAZEQ010000093.1:4099-9139 GCA_041653855.1 Ignavibacteria bacterium
CTTCGTTTTTATTAAGCACACTACTTTTTTCTTTCAGAATCTTTAAAGTGTCAATTGTCTGTAATATGAAATTTATAAACGGGTCATTTGAGCTTAGAATTTCTTCGGGAGATTTTTTAATAAAATCCACTGCACCTTCTTTACTTGTAAGAGTAGAATTGTTTTTCAGAAATTCAACTGCATCATCAACGCTTCTTGTTCCGATAAAACTATTTACCACAGTATTTTCGTAACCAACATTATCAATCATATTTTGCAATTCAAGTTTTAAAATATCTTCACCAAAAACATCATTAACGAAAAGCGAAGTAACAAAACTTTTTCCAAGTCTTTCGTTTTTCTTAGAAAGTCTTACAAGTGTATCTGCAATCATCATATAAGCCGAAGAATTCATAGTAACGCCGAAAGCAGAAATTTTAGGACTTATTTTTCTGATTTCATTTCTTATTTCGGAAATTTCATTCCATACATTCCCGTATTTTTCATTCAGTTTTGGATTGGATTCTACGGAGGATTTGAAATTAATTTCAAAATCTTTTTTCCTTGTCATAAGCACAGGGTCGCTCAGACCTTTTATCATACCAATATAAACCTTCTGAGAATTTTTCAGACTGAATATCTGGTCATCGAAATATTTTTTCATTTCGGGATTTTTTGTGCAAAAATCTTCGAGGATATCTATATACTTATTGATTGTTGCAAGACTTTGCGGATATTCAATATCCCGCTTATATTCAAGCTGGGCAATGGTATTGAGCCTGTTGGTCGTTCCCGGGTTTCCGATTACGAATATCGGTTCACCGACTTCAGCGCCTTTTGAACTCCATTTAAAATAATTCGGAGTTTTTAATGGTTTTCCGTTTTCATCATATACTCTGAAAAATGTACAGTCAAGATTGTATCTCGGATAAGTGAAATTATCCGGGTCGCCACCGAAAAATCCCGCCTGGTCTTCGGCTGCAAATACAAGTCTTACATCATTATATTTTTTATAAAAATAGAGAGAATATTGTCCGCCATTGTAAAAAGTTACAACTTCACATTTTAATCCTGATTCTTTGCTGTGTAAATCTTCGAGTTCTTTAATTTTCTTTGTCTTATTTTCAATTTTTTCTTCCGGAGTATTACCCGATTCAAATGCACCGATTATATCACCTGTAACATCGAGAATTTTTACAAGTTGCTCGACATACAAGTCTTTTACTTTTCTTTCTTTATCAAGAGTTTCGGCATAGAATCCGTTTTTGTGCAAATCTTCACCGGGAATATTCACAGCCGTAACCGATTCCCTTCCGCAGTGATGATTTGTCATTACAAGTCCGTCTTCGGAAATAAAAGAAGCCGAGCAGTAATCCGCAAATTTGAGAGCAGACATTCTTACGTTATCGAGCCACTCTTTAGTCGGGGTAAAGTTATAGGCTTCCGAAAAATAATCTACAGGAGGATAATCGAATGTCCACATTTTACCGATATCGAATTTTTGGGCTTTAACGGTATCTAGGTCAATGCCGTTATAAAGATTTTGAGAATATATGTTGAAGGGAATTAGAACTGCAACAAATATTACAAATAATACCTTATTAATATAATTTTTCATATTTAAACGTAAAATTATTAGAATAAAAAATAAATTAACATAATTAATTTATGATTACAATTCTACAATTTGAGGATAAGAATGGCAAAATTAAAAAAAAGAAAAAACTATATTTTCTTTAATAAAGAATATTATATTTCAGACCTGCAAGTATTGAGAAACCATAAAATGTTGAATACTCTCCCTGAAAAACCCTATACAAATCATAATGAATATCGGCGGATAACTTTTTATATAGTTTAACATTCAAACCTACACCAAAATTAAGAGAATAATAATAATTCCAATTTTCTTCATACAAATAATAGTGCTTTTCACCTAAATCATCAAAATTGTAATATGTATAAGACCCGATATAATTAGTTTCTTGATTTAAACCTAATTGTAAGTATGGTCTAATATTTTTTTCTTTCAAATAATATTTTGCACCAAAGGAAGTTACAAGGCGATATTTCGGTGGATTATTCAAATAAAAATAATAATTCCCGTAGTTATATATTTCAGTGATTTCATATATACCCCTAACATAAAATGAGAGATTTTTTAATTGCATATATTCCGCTTCTAATGCAACTGAATTAAAATACTTATTTTTTTCAACTAAACCACTGTGTGAAGAAATATAACTTCCACTATACAACCCAATTCTGAAATAATCGGATGTATCGGCATCTTGTGAAAAGCTTTTTATAGACAAGAGTAAAAGTAGTATTAAAATCAATTTTTTCATTATTCTATATTAAACTTTAAAAAAAAATGAATTATTTCATTTAATATATCAATGAATTTGTAAAAATGAAAGGATAAATTATAATAGAAAACGGGGTCGTGGGGGACCCCGTTTGTGGGAGATTTGAGACTACAATTTTATATTTACTTAATTAAAACCATCTTCTTTACTGCAGTATAGCTCTTTCCATCTTCGACCTGTATGCGATAGAAATATACTCCACTTGCATAATAATTCCCGTTAAATTCGACAGTGTATCTTCCGGCTTGTTTGAGTTCGTTCACAAGTTTTACCCTGCCGTCTTTCGGGAGTTCGTAGTTTATTTTCGTTACGGGATTAAAAGGATTAGGATAATTTTGAGAAAGACTATAAGATTCAGGTAACAATGTTTTACTTCCATTTACTATTTTTACATCGCTTATGGAAATCTTTTTAACGTCACTTTGTATTATCTGCCTTAATTCATTCAACGTTCCGGGTTTCTTTATCTTTATAAGGTCTTTTAACAAATTAATTTTCCTTAATTCGCTTTTTGCCCTCAGATCACCTTTTTCTGTCTTTTTTTGGATTTCTTTTATTTTATTATCATTATTCTGCTTTGTTGTGTTTACGGCTTCTGTTGTATTTTTTATTATTACTTTCCTGTTGTCTTTTGAGAATCTTGTCGAATCAAAATTTTCCGATGACTTCTCAATTAATTCTTCAATATTTAATTCTCCTTCCGGGGATTCCTTTTGCTCATCAGTATATCCCTGTCCCTGTCCTTTATTTAACTGAAGCAGATATACTGCGGCGTAATCCCAGCTCGCTATCAATCCACGCATATTATATGGATTTTGCTGCATTATCGAATAAAATCCTTCCATTGCAGACTTGTATTGCTTCATAGCTACTTCACATTTCTGTATAAAATAATATGCCTGATTTATCAAAGGAATATTTAAAGAATTCTTTTGAATTAAAGTTTCATAGAATGATTTTAAGATACCATATTTTTCTTTATCCTTCTTTAGCACCTGGTTCGTGTAATACAATTTTCCTATTAAATCTATACTCTTCACATTTTCGGGATAGTTTGTCAATAAATATTTGCATTTTTCTTCTACATCTACAAAATTCCTTTTTCTTAAACTTACACTCAATAAATCAAAAGTTTCATCATAGCTTTCCGTTTTCCCCTGCTGAATGTTTTTTGTTTTTATTTCATAATCATTTTTCGTACGTACAGTATTTTTATTATCATTTTCACTCTTATAGATTTTATAATCACTATTTAAATACAAAATTTCATTACGTATTCCGGGGAATTTCAGTACTTCAAATTTCTCGGATAATTTCTTTCCACAACTCGATGAAAAATCGAAATTCACCGGGTCATTATTTTCCCACCATACATCATATCGTGGACTCTGCCCGTCCACTGTATCTACCTGGAAGCAATTCTTGCTTGCATCAACGGTATTTAGCCCTTGATCATAAAAGCTTCCATATAAATGATATGGGTCGTCCTGACTCTGGCTGTTCAAAGAAATGTTGAATATATTCTCTCCACTTGCGATATCAAAACAAGAATTATCTACATAAATATTGCTGCTCAACTGGTTCGGAGTCGTTATTCTATTAAATCCACCGGTGTAATATATATAATTTGCTCCAAGGTTCAGATAACTACCTGTACTTCCAAATAATCCGGTAGATTGTTCTATATTACTATAAATATTATTATTAAATACGTCTATCGAAGTACTCAGTGCATATACTCCCGTTATAAACTGATGTATGAAATTATTCTGAACCAGACCACCTATAATGTTTGTCAATGATATTGCAGTAGTGCCACTCTGCCCGACATTATAAATCTTACAATTATCAATTCTTATAGGAGTTACAATTCCTCCTGCAGATACACATGTAATAGGAATCGCATTCGAACTATCTTTAACCGTACATCCATATATTAACGAACTTCCCCAAATTACCGATTCTGATGGAGGTGCAAATAGTAAATTAATCGCCCCTGCTCCTGTGGAAAGTGAAAATTCACAACCATGAATATCAAAATCGAAACAATTTATAAGATTAATTGCATTATTTAAGCAATTACTTTCTCCACCACCCATTACGCAGGAAATATTTCTAAATACAATATCCTCTATTCTCACCTGTGTACAATTACTTAAACTCAAACCATCCCAGGATTGATTATTTTTTCCGGCAAATATTACAGTGCTTCGATTACCCTCTTTATCTTTGCTAGGTGAATAATCACACACAAATGATCCACCATCCATTACTATTTTTCCTTTATTTGAAAAATCGATGTTTGTTCCGGCAAAAACTGTTATATTAAATCCATTATTATAAACAATACTATCACAATCGAAAGTTGTATTCAAATATTCATTACATACTAGCGTACCTCCCGTACACATAACAGGACGGATTTTATATAGCTTTCCTTCTCCGGGAAGGAAATTGCCAAGATTTATTTCGTGATTATTTTTATCGAATGTTTTATATAAACTATTATCCTCAAGATTATATATTTTCCAGTTGTTAAATGGTGTAAGCCCGCTTAAATCGATTGTGATAATTCTTCTGCCTCCGATTGCAGTATCAGAACCATTACCCTCGCAGGGTGAGCATCGTTTATTCACAAGCATAAAGTAATATGTATTTTCTTCTGTTTCTGATTTTTTAAATACAGAAGCTT
>JBAZEQ010000094.1:0-9071 GCA_041653855.1 Ignavibacteria bacterium
AATAGAAGATATTATTTTATACATTGCAAGATTCCTTTTTAAAGGTGTACAAAGGCATAATTTGTAAATGCGAAATGTTGCAAATATAATGTGTTGTTTTTTAAGGATGGTAAGTATATTTTTACTTTGTTTACAATAATGGGATGATGGCTGCAAGAAAAAAATATAAATTTAAAATTAATATCAAGAGATACTGTTTCTAATATATAATTTCAATTATAATTTTAAAAGACTATCTCTTAAAATTATTAACTATTAGTGTTAGAATAATGAACAATTATCACGATCCTGTAAGGCAGTTAAAATATTTAAGACAGACTCTTTCTCAAAATAAAAAACCTCTAGGTTTTTTTCTTGCAGCAGGCTGTCCACTGGCAGTAAAAATGCCTAAAGACAAATGGCCTCTAATACCTGATATTGCTGGCCTAACAAAATTTGTAAGTGACGAACTAAAATCGAAAGACACAAAGAAGAAAAACAATTATGACTTATTAATAAGCGAGTTAATTAAAACAGGAAACAATAATCCAAACATCGAAGATATTTTAAGTTTTGTTAGAGGACTGAAACAAGTTTCTATAGGTGCAAAAGATGTTAGAGGACTTACCGAAACTGATTTGGCTAATTTAGAAAAAGATATTTGTAAAAAAGTAGTTGAAAAAACAAACGTTGAATTACCAAATCATGAAACTCCATATCATCAATTAGCACAATGGATTCATTTAATTGATAGAGGAGATTCACCGATAGAATGTTTTACAATAAATTATGATTTATTAACTGAACAAGCATTTGAGGAAACAGGTGTTGCATACTTTGATGGTTTTGTCGGATCAAGACAACCATTTTTTGATTTAAGAGCAATTGAAGATTCCCTTATTCCAAATCATTGGACTAGATTATGGAAAATTCACGGTTCTATAAACTGGTTTCTTAATTCAAAAAAAGAAGTATACCGTTCAACAGATGTTAATTCTAGTGATTCCTATATTATTCATCCTTCACATTTAAAATATGATCAAAGCAGAAAAATGCCATATTTGGCATTAATTGATAGACTGAATTCTTTTCTTAGGCAGACTTCAGCTGTCATGATAACAATTGGATATTCCTTTGGTGATGTTCACTTAAACGATACAATTGTGAATGCTCTAAAGGCAAATCCAACAGCTATGGTTATTGCTTTGCTTCATGATACATATACATATAAGGATAAAGGAAAAATTATTCCGCGTTACGAAAAAGCATTTCAATGTGCAAAGGATAGATTTAATCTAAGTGCGTGGACTTTTGATGAAGCTGTTATTGGTGGACAACAAGGAAAATGGAAAGTAACAAAACCTGACTCATTAACCGATGAAAATTTAGCTGAAGCAATTGTTCAAATTCCTGAAACAATAAAAGCCACAGATGCTGGTGCAAAAGACGAAACAATAAATCATTTTCATTTGCAACTGGGAAATTTTTCTGTATTGGGAAATTTTCTTCAAGCTCTAATTGGTAACGAACAATTCAAAATAGAAGATGCAAAATAAATCAACATATTTAGGGACTATTCAAGATGTAAATGGAACAACTGTTAGTGTTACACTTGCAAATGAATCTCTATCCGGTTTAACCTATGTTGATGGAGAGGGTTATCGAATTGGACAGATAGGTAGTTTTGTAAAAATTCCTATCGGTTTCATTGATTTGTTTGGAATAGTAACTCAGGTTGGTGCGAGTGCCGTTCCTGAAAATCAGTCAAAGAATCAACCCTATGGCAATCGGTGGCTCACAATTCAACTTGTTGGTGAAGGTCAACGAAATGGAAAATTTGAAAGAGGAATTTCTCAATATCCTACTATCGGAGATGAAGTCCATTTAGTCTCTGAATCTGATTTAAAAAGAATTTATGGCCAGCCCGACAGACCATATTTTGTAAAAGTAGGTTACATTGCAGGTTCCGAATCAATTTCTGCTTTGGTAGATGTAAACAAACTTATTACTAGACATTGCGCAATTGTGGGAACAACTGGGGCTGGAAAATCTACAACAGTAGCAGGAATTTTATCAGCGTTATCGGATTTGAAAAAATATCCGTCAGCAAGAATAATAATTCTAGACATTCATGGTGAATATGGTCAAGCATTCAGAGGAAGAGCAAACATATTTAAGATTAATGCGGATAAAGATCCTAAGAGCCAAGAAAATGAATTGTATATTCCTTACTGGGCTTTGAATTTTGATGAACTAACTCAAATATCTTTTGGTGAATTTGGAAACGAAAAAGACAGGAGTACATTAATCGAAAGAGTGCTAGTTCAAAAAGAGAAAACACTTACTAATTATCCCAAAAGTGGAGTAACCAAAGAAACTCTAAGTGTTGATAGTCCAATTCCATTTAGTATAAATCAACTTTGGTTTGATTTGTGGAATGAAACATTTTTTACTTTTTATTCTGATAGTGGTAAAAAACCAATAAAGAAAAATTGGGCTTTCGAAAAAGATGAAAATGGAAATGATTTAATTGGTAATGCAAAAAAAGCAATACCCCCTCGATTCAAACCTGTGAAAAATGTTTCAGGTGATCCTGAAAAAATTCAATATGGAACAAGTACTTTGAATATTAGAGGTCAGCTTGAAACCCTTGGTTCTAAACTTAGAATTCCCAGATATGATTTTCTTTTTCATCCAGGGCAATTTACTCCTGAATTAGATGGAAAAGTAACTAATGATCTTGATAAATTATTAAAAGAATGGATAGGAAGTAAAAATCCAATAACAATTCTTGATCTATCAGGAGTACCAATAGATATTTTAAATACAATTGTCGGAGTTTTATTAAGAGTCCTCTATGAAGGTTTATTTTGGTCAAGACGTTTATCTCAAGGTGGTAGGCATAGACCACTATTAGTTGTAATGGAAGAAGCTCATAATTATCTTAATGATAATTTCAAAGGTATAGCTTCAAGTGTTGTACAGAGAATTGTAAAGGAAGGGAGAAAGTATGGTATAGGAGCTATGATAGTAAGTCAAAGACCTTCTGAAATCAACTCTACAATCCTTTCTCAATGTGGAACTTTTTTTGCTATGAGACTTGCAAATGCTACAGATAGAGGACATATAAGTTCTGCTTTACCAGACAATTTAGATGGATTGACAAATATGCTTCCAATACTAAGAACAGGTGAAGCTATTATTGTGGGTGAGTCTGTCAAGCTACCAATGAGAACAATTATTGAAGCACCTCCCAAAGATAAAAGACCCGATAGTCAAGATCCAATAGTTTATGATGAAACACCAACCGAAGATTCATTACAACCCGGTGGTTGGGGAATACCAATGGAACCTAATCCAAATTATGAAGAACTCTTAGAAGTCTGGCGAGCACAAAATCCATTACCTAAAAAAGTTTTTAAAGGAGAAGGAAAAATTATATCTAAAAAAGAAAAATAAATCATGGAAAGAACACAAGTCGATCATTCATCTAATATTTCATCTGTAGGATTTGATGAAGAATCAAGTACTTTAGAAATAGAGTTTCACAGTGGCGCAGTTTATCAATACTTTGACGTACCTCTAATCGTCTATGAAAGTTTAATGGGGGCAGAATCAAAAGGGAAGTATTTTATGCAGTTCATAAAAGGTTTTTTTCGTTTTGTAAAAGTATAAAATGAAATAATTGTAAATACAAATTTATAAAAATATTTACATAATTATTAATTTTTCTTTTTGCTTATTTAGATTTCCTCGTTACAAAGCCCTAACTGCAACGAGGGTTTCGTAACGAGGAAGGGGAGAGTTGTGGCTTTTGCGTTACGAAGCAGGGGCTTTGTAACAAGGGAAAAGTTGATCTTCTTGAAGATAGAGTAATAAATGACACTCCGAAAAAGTGGATAAAAATAAAGCCTGTAACAAATCAATCTATTTTTCGTAATTTGAATTCGAATGAAGTATTTATTTTATTCGGAAAAATTGATAAATTTTAATCAATAAACACAAAAAGTTATGGATACGGAAAAAGACAACAGAGTTTGTCCTGTTGAGTTAGCAGGTGGTTTAGATAATAAAATCAGGAGATTTCTTCAAAATCCTAAAAGGATATTGAAGCCATACATAAAAGACGGTATGACCGTTCTCGATTTCGGATGCGGTCCTGGATTTTTTACAATCGAAATTGCAAAAATTCTTGATGGTAACGGAAAAGTGATTGCGGCTGATTTGCAGGATGGAATGCTCGAAAAAGTAAAAAATAAAATTAAAGGTACACAGTTAGAGCAAATAATTCATCTGCATAAATGCGAATCGGATAAAATTGGTGTTACAGAAAAGGTCGATTTTATATTGTGCTTTTACGTAATTCACGAAGTGCCGGATAAAAAGAGATTATTCGAAGAATTTAATTTATTATTAAAACCGAACGGAAAAATTTTAATAATAGAGCCAAACTTTCATGTTTCAAAAAATGCCTTTAGTGATATGTTAGGTGTTATGGAAAATTCAGGATTAAAAGTAATAGAAAAACCTAAATCATTTATGAACAGGGCTGTACTTGCAGGAAATAAATAATAGTGATTAATGCAAATCAATTATTGTTTTTCTTAGATGGATAAATCCTACTTCTGATTCAGTCTCGTGTTAGATTTTCCTTCGCTCCAGAATTTTGGCTTTCTGTCTTCCCAGGTGCCTGATTTTTTCTTGCCGAAAAATTTTGGTTTATTTTTTTTGCCAAAGAATTTCGTTTTATTTTCTCCGTATGGTTTTGGTTGGCTCCTATTATTTGAATCTATGCCCCCTTCACGCCAGATAAGGCTTTTACCGTCAGACGGGGTTTCGGGTTTGTTTTTGTGCTGGTAGCCGGGTTTATTTTTATTCCAGAATTTTTGTTTATTGGGTCTTTTAAAATAAGTTTTCTTTTCTTGATGATGAAATGATTCTACCTTTTCTCCGCTCCATATTTTGGGATTCTGTAAATCGAAATTAGGCTGCTTTTCAAATAGTAACCCATCATCATCTGTTTCAGGTCTTTCTGTAATAACTTCTACGCTCGGCTTTTTGGCAGTAACATATACTTCGGGTTTTTTTGCCACAACTTCTTTTTCAGGTTTTTTGGAGGTAACTTCTGCTTCAGGTTTCTTTATCACAATTTCTATTTCAGGTTTTTCCGTGATGGCTTCTTCTATTTGTACAGGTACCTGCTCTATACCTTTTTTCTTTTTTGAAGGAGTTTTTTCTTTCGGGGCTTTAGTCTGTTCTTTTTTTCTTTTCTTTTCGGCTGGCTTTTGCTCTGTATCTTCCGGCAATGCCTTTTTTGTTGTTTTCAATTATCTGTTTCTGTTTTGTTAAAAATTATTTTTATTTTAAAAAAGATTTTAATTCATTTTGAACATCATCTGCTTCTTTTTTACTCTGGGCTTCCACGATAATCCTTATAATGGGTTCAGTGTTGGATTTACGCATATGAATCCAGTATTCGGGAAAATCGAGTTTTACTCCGTCAGAAGTTGTAATTTTACAGCTTTTATTTTTGTAATGATTAATAACTTTTTGCAGAACGATATCGGGATTTCCGCTGACATCGAATTTTACTTTGCTAATATAGTAATTCGGAAGGCTTATTTTATAGTCACTTACTTTTCCCTTATATTCTGCAAACTCCTGTAATACAAGTGCAATTCCTACTATGGCATCGCGACCGTAATGAAGTTCGGGAATAATCACTCCGCCGCTTCCTTCTCCCCCAACTATGGAGCGGTTGCGTTTCATTTCTTTTACAACATTGATTTCTCCGACCGGACTTCTGAAAACTTTTCCGCCGTATTCTTTTGCCGCGTCATCTACTGCCCTGGTTGTGGAGAGATTTACGGTTGCAATTTTGTTTTTCGATTTTGAATGCTTAAATACACTTTTTACTACTGTGGTAATTGTATTTTCTTCGATAAAAGGTTCACCTTTATCAGTTATAATCACAAGCCTGTCGCTATCGGGGTCAACCGAAATTCCCAAATCGGCTTTATGTTTTTTCACTGCACTGCAAAGTTGCTTTAAATTGTGCGGAAGCGGTTCGGGCATATGCGGGAAAATTCCCGAACCATCGCAAAACAATTCGATTATTTTGCAACCGAGTTCCTTAAGTAATATGGGAACGATGTAAGAACCGGATGAATTTACTGCATCTACTACAATTTTAAACTTCTTTTTTCTAATTGTGCTTAGGTTGACCGATTTTAACTTTAAAACCTTATCGATATGTTTTTGAATCCAGGTATAATCACTGACTATCGGCTTAATTTCTTTTATACCTGCATAGTTGAAATCTGATGCTTTGCTCGAAGCTATCACTTCTTTGATTTGCTGACCATCGAGGAAAGTACCGTTTGAATTCAGGAATTTCAGTCCGTTCCAGATTTGTGGATTGTGTGAAGCAGTAATTGCAATTCCTCCTGCGGCTTTCAGCTCTTCGGTCGCTATCTGAACAGTAGGAGTAGGGACAACACCGATATCGATTGCAGTATAACCTGACATCGAAATGGTTGATAAGACTATATTCGATATTAAATTACCGTGTAACCTGCCATCTATTCCTACGACGATTTTTTTCGATTTGGAATTTCTTCTGCAATACCCTATAAACGCCGATGTGAATTTTATAATATTACCGGGAGAGAGATTATCTCCAAGAATTCCACGTACACCTGAAACTGATGCGATTATTTCTGACATTAAGTTTATAGTATTAAGTTAAAAATTTGTTTTTTCGAGTTCTTTAAGCTGGTCTATGGTGTTTATTCCGCAAATCTCTATATTATTATCTACGGGTATCGCACCGATTTTGATTCCGTTTTTTTTGAAATATTTAAACACATCGGTTAAGTAATATTCACCCTGTGCATTATCCGTTTTCAATGTTTTTATTGCTTTGAAGAGCAATTCATTATCGATTATATATATTCCCGAATTAATTTCTTTGATTTTCTTTTCTTCATCGTTGGAATCTTTTTCTTCCCTGATATCCATAAAATTCTTTTCGGAATCTCTTATTATTCTGCCGTATCCGAACGGGTCATCGAAAATTGCAGAAAGCAGACTTGCATGGAATTTATTACCGTAGTGAAAAGACAAAAATTTTTCTATCGTTTCGAACTTAAGCAAAGGAACATCACCTGATAAAATTAATACATCACCTTTAAAATCTTTTAGCTCGTCGTATGTTTGCATTACGGCGTGCCCTGTGCCAAGCTGTTCATCCTGGTGAGCGAATTTAATTCTTGAAATATCATTTGCAAATTTTTCGTTAATAAAATCTATAACGCTTTGCTTCTGATGTCCGACAATTAACACGATTTTATCGGAATGAATTTTCAACGCAAGTTCGACTACATATTGAATCAAAGGTTTGCCGTTCAATTCAAACATCACTTTAGATTTATCCGGGTTTTTCATTCTCTTGCCTTTCCCGGCGGCAAGTATAACGGTTGCGAGTTTCACTTTTTAAGTACTTTTCGGGTTAAAATAAGCAGGATTATCAAAAGAAAATTACTATTTCTTTTTGATAATTTTATTTTTCTTATTTACAAAAATTTTTATTGGTTTAAATTTCTTAATTTCTTCTTCATCAAAGGAGCCATAGGTTATAATAATAACTTCGTCTCCGACTTCCCCGTGTCTTGCGGCAGGACCATTAAGGCAAACTATTCCGCTGTTCCTTTTTCCCGGAATTAAATATGTTTCAAGCCTCTGACCGTTATTAACATTTACCACCTGCACTTTTTCGTACGGAAGCATATCTGCGGCATCCATAAGAGTAGTGTCGAGCGTTAAGCTCCCTTCATAAAATAATTCGGCTTGTGTAATTGTAGCTCTGTGAATTTTAGATTTGCATAAAACCCGTCGCATTTTCGTATTTCCTTGTGTTATTTTTCAAATAAAATGTTATCGATTAATCTTGTTTTGCCGTAATATGCGGCAAGGGATATCAAAACTTCTCCCTCGTAACTCTTCAGATTTGTTATTTTTTCCAAATTTATGTTATCCGTAACGGCTATATATTGTAACGAAGAATTTGGTGAATTCGTTTCAATATATTGTTTAATAATTTTTCTTAATTCTTTTGAACTCTTAATATTTTCTTCCAAAACCAGTCTTTTTGCTTCATTTAAAGCTTTGTTTAAAACCGATGCTTCATCCCGTTGCTCTTTGCTTAGGTATGTGTTACGCGAACTTTTTGCAAGTCCGCTTGCTTCTCTCACCGTTTCACAGACTCTCAACTTAATATCTATGTTTAAATCTTTTATCATTTTTCTAATAACTGCAACCTGCTGGGCATCTTTTTGTCCAAAGTATGTAAAATGTGGCTTTGTAATATTGAACAATTTAAGAACTATAGTGGCAACCCCTGTAAAATGTTCGGGTCTGTATTTACCTTCAAGGGTTTCCGAGAGTGTATTAACGTTAGTATATGTATAAAAATCTTTCGTATAAATATCTTTAGCTTCGGGATAGAAAATATAGTCTACACCGCAGCTTTTGCAAATGTGATAATCACGCATAAAATCCCGGGGATAGTCGTTGAAATCCTCATTTGGAGAGAATTGCGTAGGGTTCACAAAAATGCTAGTGATAACTATATCGGATTCATCCCTTGCTTTTATCATCAGGGCACAATGACCTTCGTGCAGGAAACCCATTGTCGGAACAAAACCGATTTTTTTCCCTGTTCTTCTGCAGAATTCTGAAATATCCTGCATTGCGGAAATTTCTTTAATAACTTTCATAGTTCTTCTCTATGTATTTGAATTATTTCCCGTAAGGTTTATGCAGAAGATGTTTTAAGATAATTGACAATCTGTCTTTCATATCTTTTCTATCAACTATTAAATCGAGAAAACCATGCTCGAGTAAAAATTCGGAACGCTGGAATCCTTTTGGCAGGTCTTTTCCTGTCGCCTGCTTAATCACTCTCGGACCCGCAAAACCTATTAATGCATTTGGTTCGGCTATGTTCAAATCACCAAGCATCGAATATGATGCACTCGCTCCTCCCGTTGTCGGGTCTGTGATAACCGAGAGATAAGGAATTTTTTCTTCAG
>JBAZEQ010000095.1:0-9041 GCA_041653855.1 Ignavibacteria bacterium
ACTTCAGGAAAAGAGAAAAGAAAGCGAAACTTAATCCCGAAAGTATTGCAATGATATTCCCCAGTATATTCCCGACTTCAAGTTTACCGAAGAAGAATAATATCATTCCGATAATACAAATAATTATTGTAATCAAACTTTTTTTACTGAACTTTGTTTTTAAGAAAACCGGTTCGAGAAATAGTAAAAATAGCGGTGCGGTGAATTGCAGAAAAATCGCATTCGCCGCTGTTGTGAGCTTATTTGATGTTACAAATAATATCAGGATAGCCGCAAACGAAATTGCACAGAGATTCGAAATTAAATCTTTTTCAAACACCAATTTTTTCTTTCGAATCATCGATATTACAAAAATAGTGAGTGCCGCAATGGACGACCTGTAAAATAAAATCTGGAATGCATCGAGAGAAAGAATTTTAATAAATAAACCGCTCGAACTCCATAGGAATGCAGTCAGCGAAATTAAAATTAATCCTTTTCTATGTAGAGGTATTTTGTGAAACAAAAATTTCACCTATTTTATTAGTATCATTTTCTTCGTATCGGAAAAATCGGAAGCTGTCAATTTATAAAAATATATTCCGCTCGACCAATCCGAAGCATTTATCTCGGCGTTATATACACCTGCTTTAAGATATCCTTTCATATAAACTGCTTTCTCATTACCAAGAACATCGTAAATCTTCAGACTAACATTCCCGTTTTTTGGAATTGAAAATTTTACATTTGTTGTCGGATTAAACGGATTAGGGTAATTTTGAGAAAGTAAATATTCGGATGGAATATTTTTTTCGTTATTAATACCCATAGGACCGGTTATGGATTGCTGTATTGCCTGTTGTACTTCACTTACAAATAATCCTGTTGTAGAATCTTTAAATATGATGGCAATAAATTTACAGTTGCTTTCTGCCCATGCACTATTAAGTGTATCTGTGAAGCTTTTTGATATACTTTGGTTCTGATTCCAAACTCCACCTGTATTCATATTTTGACCCGTTGAACCATTTGTAATAGTTCTCGGAAACCATTTGTGAACATAATCATTGTGATATCCTTCCGTTCCGCATGTGGAATAAAAATTTTGAGGATATACTACATTACTTTCGGTTATAATAAAATGAACTTTATACTGACCTGTGAAATTTTGTAATGCAGTTGCATTAATTGTTACGTTTAATATCCTTGTAGCAGGATTGTAACTCTTTGAACTTACTACTACATCCATATTTGTTGTAGGTGAGGAAGTATATCTCTGGTAGAAACGGTTTGACCATGTATAATAAGGTGCATACGGATACGTACCATTTCCCGGGTGATTAGTTCTATCCAGACAAAGTGTCGGGGAAGCCGTATATCCAATTAAACTAAAAACTGCAGTTGCTTCGGGATTTACAAAAGGGTCACTTCCTCCGCTATGATATCCGATAATTATTGTATTTGGATAAGCTGTCAGAATGCTGTCTGCGACGAATTCCCCGCACGGACAAAAACCACACCATGTACCTGTCGAAAATTCAAGTAAAATATTTCTTGGTACCGAATACAAATCATTAAAAGACAGTAGACTTAAAACAAGTAGTACATTAAGTATAAGAAATTTTTTGATTTTCATTACAACCTCTTTTATTAATTATTAATTACTAACTGAAGTTATGCAAAATAAATAAGTTCTTAAGTTCAGCCCACGAATTTATTCGTGGGTATCTGATAAACACTAAATTAAAACCGTTTTAACGGTTTTCCAAAAAATAAAATTTAGATAGATTATCGTATATTTTGTAAAATATATGTTTAAAAAACACTCGTTCCAAAAGTCTTGAAAATCCGCCGTGGCGGGCTCTTTGGGAACGAAAGAAATTATGTTCCCACGCTCCAGCGTGGGAACATAATTTCTTTCTATTTCAGCTTTTTCTTTACCTCTTCCAGCATAACCTTTGTCATCTTTGCCAAATCATATACGTACTCGCATTCCCAGTCTTTTTTTGCAATGCTATCATCTATACTCTTTGGCCACGATTCCGCAATTGCCTGTCTGAAGTCGGGTTTATATGTAATCTCGAATTCCGGAATATGCTTTTTAATTTCCGCTGCTATCTCTTTCGGGTCGAAACTTATTCCGCCGAGATTGTAACTCGAACGAATCGAAATTTTGCTTGAATCAGCTTCCATAAGTTTTATCGTACAATTAATTGCATCATCCATAAACATCATCGGAAGTGCCTTTTGTTTTATAGCATCATAAAAAATTTCCACTGCGTAATCTGTCGTTCCGCCACCGGCTTCGGTTTTATAGCTTATGAGTCCAGGGTAACGTATGCTTCTCACATCGACTTTATACCTGTTGAAATAATATTCGCACCATCTTTCACCTGCAAGTTTGCTGATTCCGTAAACAGTATTAGGCTCGGTAATAGTGAGTTGTGGAGTGCTCACTTTTGGAGTGGTTCTTCCGAATACTGCTATCGAACTTGGCCAGAATAATCTTTTTAATCCGGTTTCCTTTGCCAGCTCGAGCATATAAAGCAAACCTTTCATATTTACGTCCCACGCAAAAAGAGGTTTCTTTTCTGCTGTACCCGATAGCAATGCGGCAAGGTGATATACCTGCGAGATTTTATTTTTTGCTGTAAATTCGGTAAGTGCTTGAATATCTAAAACATCTAATTTTTGGAATGGTCCCGATTCCATAACATCCTGCGGAGCTTCTTTCAGGTCGGTTGCAAAAACGTTTTCGTTTCCGTAATTTTTACGGAGAGCCATTGTTAATTCGGAGCCAATCTGCCCCGATGCTCCTGTGATTAGTATTTTTTCCATAACATTAATTTAAATTTTGCCACAGAGTTCTCCGAGAAGAGCTGTGTATTATAAAATATATCTTTTAATTCCTTCTTTTAGTAACTTTGAATTGAAATTAATCAATAATCCAATTTTGTAATTTCCTAATTTCATATAGCTTAATATTTGTGCTTCAAATACCGGGTCGAATCTTTCTACACTCTTTAATTCCAGGACAACACAATCTTCAACAAGAATATCTATTCTAAATTCTCCGACTAATCTTTTTTTGTATTCTACTATTTGTATCTTCTGCCTTTCTGCTTTAATTCCATTTTGCTCTAATTCGATAAACAATGATTTTTAATAAATACTTTCCAATAAACCGGGACCTAAATTTTTATGCACTTCAATAGCACAGCCTATAATTTTTTTGGTAATTTTATTAATTTCCTCTTTGCTCTTCTCCATATTTTTATTTACTATAATTTAATAATTATTTAAGCAAATAACTCGGTGAACTCTGTGGCAAATGTTTAATAAAAAAACTCTGTGTCCTCCGTGGCTGTCAAATTTTAAAAAAGTTCTTCTCCGTGTCTCTGTGGCTACAAACTCTTCACAATTATCTCCGGCTGTACCAGTGTTTTTGAAATCAACGCAGGCCAGTAAGCAACCACCTCCGATGGTTTTGGTCTGCCTCCGGCAAATCCTGTTACACCCGGAGGTCCCGTCAATATCAAAGGTGCTATTTCCTTCCCAAATCTTTCGATTGTACTTTTATCTTTTCCACGAACACCTATTCTCAAAACAACTTCGTTAATATCTTTTATCTCATTTGCAAGCGGACCGTGACAGGCATTATATCCCTGATATTCAGTCTTGATTTCATCGAATTTCAAATTTAAATTCTCGAGACGTTTTCTTAATATCTTATCCGCCGCTTTTGCTTTTTCAAGTGCATCTGGCCAGCTGTATGTCAAAGTACCGAAAGTACTGTATCCATCAGAATAAGACATAGAAACTTTGTAAAATTCTGTTGCTGGATGACCTTTTATTCCGAACACTTTTACCATATCTTTTCCGTCATCTTCTAATTTGATGGAAGTAAAATCTGCAATACAATCCGGCGTAATATAATCCTTCGGATTTCCGATTTCATAAACAAGTTGTTCGCTCACGGTTTCTAAACTGACAAGCCCGCCTGTATGTTCGTGTTTTGTTATGAAAAATTCTCCGTTTGGATAAGCTTCGGCAATCGGGAATCCTATGTTTGCTAAATCCGGAACATCCTGCCACCTGCCAAGAAAATTACCGCCGCTTGCCTGTCCGCCGCATTCAAGTATATGACCTGCAACTGTTCCTGCCGCCATTAAATCGAAATTATTCATATCCCATCCGAATTCATAAATCATTGGTGCAAGCGTGAGTCCTGTGTCCGTTACTCTTCCCGTGATTACTATATCCGCACCCTGTTTCAGACAATCTACAATAGGTTTTGCACCAAAATAAACATTTGCACTTAAAACTTTATCCGAAATTGTTTTTGCACTTTCACCGGTATCCATATTTTTCAGCTCGATGCCCTTTGAAAAAAATTCTTCGACCTTATCGAGAATGTTGTCTCCCGAAACAACACCAATTTTTAATTTCTTAATCCCTAATTTTTTTGCAACCTCAAAAACCGCTTCCATACAGGCAATCGGATTCACACCACCGCCGTTTGTAATAACTTTAATATTTTTATGAGTGATAATCGGAAGAAGCTTTTCCATCAATGGAGGAATATCTCTCGCATATCCGAATCGGGAATCTTTTATTTTTTGCTTCTGAAGTATTGACATTGTAACCTCGGCAAGGTAATCCATCATAATGTAATCTACATCACCTTGTGTTGCCTGGTTTATAGGTGCGTCTATTAAGTCACCCCAAAAACCCTGCCCCGATGCTATTCGAATAAAGTTCTTCATAAATTTTATCTTACTTTTGAATAAAATTTTTCGTAATACTCTTTTACCATTCGTTCCGTATTAAAATATCCCGCTAAGTTTTTTATCGAGCCTTTTATTTTTTTAACCCAATCAACCGGTATTCCGTTCTTATCTCTTTTGTAAAATAAAGGAATGATCTCATTTTCAAGTGTATTGTATAATGAATCTGCTTCAAAGTTATCTACATCATATTCAGACATAGTTTCATAATTTTCTGGTGTCTCGATTGCCCAGCCTGTTTCCGGTGTATATCCTTCTACCCACCATCCGTCCAATATACTTAAGTTTAATCCGCCGTTTGCTATCACTTTCATCCCGCTTGTTCCCGATGCTTCTAATGGTTTACGCGGATTATTTAGCCATATATCACATCCTCTTACAAGTTGTTTTGCAACATCTATATCGTAATTATCGAGGAATACAATTTTGTTTTTGAATTCCACCGATTCGGCATAATGAAGAATTTCCGAAATCAGGTTTTTACCGCCTTCGTCTTTCGGATGCGCCTTTCCTGAAAAAACGAACTGAATTTTCATCTTATCATTCGAGATAATTTTTTTCAGCCGCTCGATGTTTCTGAAAATCAATGTTCCTCTTTTATAAGTTGCAAATCTTCTGGCAAAACCGATTGTAAGAACATCTTTATCTAAAAGATTTTGAACGTCCGTGATTTTTTCTTCATTATCGTGTGTCAGTTTTATTTTATCTATCGTTCTTTCCCTTATAAAATCTATTAACACACTGCGGTTTTTGTCTCTCATATCATATATATCTTTATCCGGTAACTCACTTATTTCTTCCCATATCGCAGGTTCGTATAGCCAGTCTTTGCCAAAATGTTTTCTGTAAAGCTTTTCCGATTCTATTGCAAGATAAGTCTTCAGGTGAACACCATTTGTAATGGAGATTATCTGGCTTCTATACGGCGGAAGCGACCACATTTTCCGTGCGATTTTTCCGTGAAGTTTACTAACTCCGTTTACGAAATTGGAATTGTTAATTGCAAGGTAAGCCATATTAAAATGGTCATTTACAACTTCGTTTTTTGTTAAATCACCCTCTTCAAAAAATTCTTCAAAACTTATTCCGAGTTCTTTCTCGGCATATTCCTTAAAATATTTCTCCATCATCCATTTCGGAAAAATATCTATTCCCGCGGGAACAGGAGTATGTGTCGTAAATATATTGGAATAATAACATTGCTTCTGTGCTTCTTTAAAAGAAATATTATTCTTTTTCATTGTTGTCCTGATTTTTTCGAAAATCAGGAATGCAGAGTGTCCTTCGTTTATATGGCATCCCTTTATATTAATACCGAGTGCATCTATAACTCTCATCCCTCCTATGCCAAGCAGTATTTCCTGCAATACTCTTTTCTCTTTCTCACCACCGTAAAGTATATCGGTGATTCGTTTATCTTCAACGTCGTTCTCATCTACAAATGTATCCAGTAAATATAATTTAATTCTTCCGATAATAAGTTGCCAAATCTGTGCGTAAACTTTTCTGCCGGGGAGATTAATTGATATTTTTATCGGTCGGTAATCTTCATCGAGTACAAGGTTCATCGGAAGAGTATTGAAATCATTTTGTTCGTATAACTCTGCCTGTCGGTTTTGACTATTTATATATTGCCTGAAGTACCCATATGAATACGCAAGCCCGACTCCAACAAGCGGAACTCCTAAATCCGAAGCAGATTTCATATGGTCACCCGATAATGTACCAAGTCCGCCCGAATAAATCTTAAGGCATTTTGTAATCCCGTATTCAGCCGATAGGTAGCAGATTTTTGGTGAATCTTTTTCCTCTTTCCCGAAATAAGTATCACGGTTTAAATATTCCCTGTATTCGCGGTATACTTTATGAATTTTATCTTTTAAGTTCTTTTTCTCTATTATATCGAATAGATAATTGTTGTTTATGGAGCGGAGAAATTTGACCGGGTTTTTCTGACTCCATTTCCAGTAGTCCCTATTAATTTCTGCGAAAATTGCTCGAAAATCATTATTCCACGTCCAGTATAAATTGTATGATAGTTCGTTTAATTGGTTTAATATTTCCTGCATAAAATCTTTGTTTTATAAAAAATAGTAACAATAAAAATATGAGTTAAATTTGAATTAAACTACATAAATATTTTTACTATTTTAATTTAGATATTAAAGTGAAACAAAAAACGCAAATATAAGTTTAAAATATAGAAAATAATAATTTAATTTCAAAAATTATGAAAAAAATACTTATTTTTATTGTTTTTATTTTTGCAATCACTTCAGCGGCTAACGCAGGAAGTATTTTCAAAACTAAATACGACTATCAGGCAGACGTGAAAGTGTATTCGTGTGATTACGACTATCAGGCTGATTTAATTGTTTATGTATGCGGTTATGATTATCAGGCGAGTGGAAAAGATTTTATTTGGTACTTCTGTGATTACGATTATCAGGCAGATGCAAAAGTGTTTTTTACCAAATACGATTATCAGGCTGACTTGAAAGTATTCTTCTGCAAATATGACTATCAGGCAAAATGGAATAATAATGGCGGAAAATATGTTGGTATCTTTAGCGGAAAATAAATATCGATAAATAGATTTGCTATTATTATTATAAAATAAATATGAAAATTATAAAACCGTTTTACACGATAGAAACTCCTATAGACGGTAACTATGTATTAAAGTTGATTGAAAAAGCCGGAAGAACCTGCTATAAAAGTGAAAATAGTATCAACGATGATTCCGCTATAAGATTTGTAAAAAGCTTAATTGAAAGAGGACACTTATCCGTAATCGAACATTATTCGGTTTCGGTTAGGATTATTTGCGATAGGGGTGTAAGCCACGAGCTTGTAAGACACAGACCCGCAAGCTATACACAGGAATCGACCCGCTATTGCAATTACACAAAAGGAAAATTCGATGGTGAATTGACTTTTATCGAACCCTGCTTCTGGCAGAATAAAGAAAGCGAAGAATACAAAATTTGGGAAAGTGCAATGAACCGGTGTGAAAATGATTATAAACGGTTAATCGAACTCGGTGCATCGCCACAAGAGGCAAGGAGCATATTACCGAATTCTCTTAAAACCGAAATACTGGTAACGATGAACTTGAGGGAATGGAGACATTTTTTTACGCTAAGAACGGCAAAAGCATCCCATCCTCAAATGAGAGAAATTTGTATTCCGCTATTAAATGATTTTAAAGGAAAAATTCCAATTGTATTTGATGATATAGTAGTTGAAGATTAAAATTAGTAATTCAAATTTAAAACCACGAAGTGGTGAAATGATTATAGATCAAAATTAGTAGTTCAAATTTAGAACCCCGAAGGGGTGAAATTTTTATAGAAAAATTTTAATATAGCCCACGGATTCAGAGGTTGTGTGATAAATAATAATTTACCCCACCGTTTACGGTGGTGTTAGCAATAACTCAAAGAGTTCTTAAATGTAATTTTTAAATGTTCTTAAATGTAGCCCACGGATTCAGAGGCTGTGTGATAAATAATAATTTACCCCACCGTTTACGGTGGTGTTAGCAATAACTCAACAAAATTGGGCTTTAGCCCAAATGATTTTACTAAAACTTAATTATCACAAAGCCTCTTCATCTGTGGGAATTAATAAAATAAAACCTTAAAACCGTTTCAATTGAAAATCCGCTGTGGCGGACGGTTTACTAAATTATGGCAAACATATATCCCGTACAAATTAAAAAAGAAGACAACAAAATTATTATTAAATGGAATAACGACCAGACGCAGGAAATCACTTTAAAAAAACTTCGTGACGAATGTCCCTGCGTAAATTGCAAAGGTGAATCCGTGTTATTCGAAAGCTATATACCAATCAAAAATGCATTTAAACCTGCGGGATTTTATGAAATAGATAAAATTGAATCCGTGGGAAACTACGCCATCCAAATAAAATGGAAAGACGCCCACAACACGGGAATATACTCCTGGGACGTGCTTAGAGCAATGATTAATGAGAAATGTTGAGCGAAGCGAAATCCCGATGAGCGAAGCGAAATCCCGATGAGCGAAGCGAAATCCCGATGAGCGAAGCGAAATCCCGATGAGCGAAGTGAAATCCCGATGAGCGGAGTGAATCGGAAAATAATTATTAATGAATAAAACAGCTTTGTCATTCCTTTATGTTAAAATGCAAGTCTCATAATAGAGCATAAAAATTTATGACAAGTCTTTTATTAGCGGTCTAACTATTTTTATTAGCCGCAAGTTCTATTTATTATGTCTAATATATCGG
>JBAZEQ010000096.1:0-8928 GCA_041653855.1 Ignavibacteria bacterium
TCCATTATCATCAGGTAATCCTGTACCAGTATAAACAGCGTTAACGATTTCCGAATTCAAGAGATTCAAAACGTAAACATACATATTCAGATTGGTTTTCCATATATTAACGGTTTTGTCTAACCTTAAATCAATCCTAAAATTCCAGCTTCTATATATTTCATTTTTTGCCGATAGAACGTTATCACCACCGGTACCAGTAGCTGTATTGGCGACATCAGTTCTAGTATATGGTCTGCCGCTATTAAAGCTTAATAAAGCATTAAGCCCTAAATTTTTTAATATATCACCGAGAATACCTTTTGGAACATCATCGCTTCCAAACCTGTAATCAAAGTTAATACTTCCAGTATGTCTTTGGTCATAATCAAGAGCATATACATAATTGACCAGTTCCTGCGTAGGATCATTTGCCAAACTAAATTTAGAAAAGGCATTGGAACCAGTACCGGAAGCATATGCTAATGTATAAGCTACATCAATAGCCAATCTATACATTCTTCTCATAGATAAATAACAATCAATACCTCTCGATATTGCAAAGTCATTATTCATATATGCGGCAAATCCGATAGGAACTTTTTTATCTTCAGTTTGTTTAATTCTACCAGCACCTATTAAATCAGTAGATTCCTTGTAAAAAATAGTCATACCCATATTGATATAATCGCCTACTTGCTGTTTCACACCAATTTCATATTGAGTAAGTTTTGTAGGAGATAATGATGAATTTTCAATAACATCCTGTAAGGAAGTCGATAAAAATCTTTTTAACGTGGAATCACTGACATATAATAAACTCAACTGGGGCAATTGAACCATTTTACCAAACTGTGCAACGAAAATGGTTCTATCAGTAATCGGGAACGAAAATCCGAGTCGAGGACTAAAATAGAAATTCATTTTACTATCAGTAAAATCATCAGCAGAAGCAGGAATTCCATCCGGACCGACAACATCCGTGGTTAGAGATTTCAATACTTTTGTATTTACATCAAAGAAATCTACTCTGAATCCGCCATTAAAATTAAAATCATTGAAGCTAACTTTATCACGGACATAAAAACCACCAGTAATAGGATGTTTTGTGTCGTTTCCATTTGCAACTAATGCACCTGTTATTGGGTCAATTATTTCATATCCATAAGTTTTTAGCCTTGCCAAATTAGTACCATACCATCTATCGCCTGTATTCTGAACCGATAAATCTGCAAGAGATGCAGGATTTAACGTCATACTTTTTAATGAGTTATACCTATATTCTCCACCAAATTTTATTTCGTGGTCACCATATTTTTTACTTAATAAAGCGAGTGTTGCATCGAGTTTTGCACCAATATAACTAATATCTTGTTTTGTATATGCATCGATGGTTGCCCACGGAAATCTATATAAGTATGAATAAGCAGGGTCGTAACCTAAAGTTTTTCCCTGTCCAGCTCCCTGATAATAAGCATTAAGACCGGGATTATAATTTGTATCACCATACCTTAATAAATTATCACCAAAAAAAGGATCATATAATTCATATTGATCTCTGTAATAATTTCCCTGTAATTCAAAGAAAAAATTACTCGATATATTGCCAATAACCCTACCATACAACTGAGTATTTTTAGTATCAGTGATAGGATTCTTGTAGTCATTTTGAATGTTATTCGCGAATCTGATAGATCTTGCTAATACATCGGTATAAGTTCCACCAAATTTAAAATTGAACGGGAATTTTCCTGAGCCTAATTCATTCAAATTGAAATTTAGTTTTCCTGTATAATAATAGCTTCCGCTTTCATCTGATTTTACATTGCCATCAGGAACAGTTAAAGGTAACCTATCCCAAGTCCATGACACATCAGTTATTCTTTGGAATGTTCTTTCGAAACCACCAAAGAAATTAATAACATTAGCCAGCTTTTTAGATGGAATGACAGGACCTCCAAAAGTTAAACTATAAAGATTATATCCTTGAGATTTTGTATCGAACCATCTTCCGGCAAATTCGTCCGTAATTAATTCTACAGAACCTGTATATACATCAGTACCACTTTTAGTTGAAACGTTGATAACGCCGCTAAGAACGTTTCCATATTCAGCACCGAAACCACCAGTTAAGACCGTGATTTCCTGTAATAAGTTATTTGAGACAAAAGCTCTCGATGTACCATCAATCGGATTCGTAGTTTCGACACCGTCAATAATAATAATACTCTCATTACTTCTACCTCCGCGAATATTAATCGAGCCACCTCTTTCATCCTGAACAACACCGGCAGTTTTAGAAACAATATTCGTAACGCCACGGATACCGGTATTTTTAATGGTTGACGATTCAATAATTCTACCACTCTGGTCTACATCGATACCTTTTCTTTCACCTTCGACTTCGATAACTTTAGTTACGATTTCGCCAGTACTTAATTCGAAATTTGCTTTTGTTCTCTGGTCGACCGAGACTCTAATATCTTTTTGTCTCTTAGTATCATAGCCCATATATGAGCATTCAACTCCGTAAACTCCCACGTCCACGTTAAGTATTACATATTCGCCATTATCATCAGTAATTGCACCCATTTTCGAGCCTTCAATTTTAATGGTTGCACCAATCAGCGGCGTATTATCTTTTGCATCGGTTACCCTACCACCAATACTTCCTGTTGACTGAGAAAAAGTATTTAAGGGGCTAAGTAAAAGAAATGCAAACAAAGAGAGAAGAATAATTTTAAAAATTGTATTATCCCTCATTTTTACCTCCAAAATTATTTAAAAGTTATTCCCCTTAAAACGTAAGTTTTAAGGGGAATAAAATGAATTAAAAATTATTAATTATTTTAGAACAATCATTTTTCTTGTATCCGAGAAATCACCAGCCTGAATTGAATAGAAATACACTCCACTCGATAAATTAGAAGCATCAAATTTTACTTCTTTTTCACCAATAGATACTGTTTCATTGTTCACCAAAGTACTGACAAGTTTTCCAGTAATATCATATACTTTTAATGTAACGACCGAAACCTTAGGTAAAGAGAACCTAATCGAAGTGACAGGATTGAACGGATTAGGATAATTTTGATTCAAAGCATATTTAGAAGGAGTTGTATTAGAAACATTTTGGATTCCAACATCTGCTCTTGGAATTTTTATCCTCATATATAATTGTTTACATCTCGGTTCACCGTTATTTGTGTGATATTGATATGAACCGGGTATAGAGTCTTCTATTACTACCATATTTAAATACCAGAAATTTGCATCAACATCATTAGTTTGAGAAATTGACGGGTAAGTATAATCTTTCATTTTTGTATACTGTCCACCGACCGTTGTTGTATCGATAGGAGTAATCCTCTTAGGAGCAACCCAGTTCAAGCCACCATCTCCGGAATACAAAACATAGTTTGCTTCGTATACAGTTGTATCAACACCACCCCAAATAGCACCATCAGACATATTTACTCCGGCAGGAGCCATAAATGTTACAAATAAACCATTTCCAGATGCTGCCCTACCAATTGCAGGTCTGCAATAAGTAACATAAATATCGTAAGAAGTATTAGAAGTCGGAATATAGAACTGATAGAATGGTGTATTATTTGTATCAACGATAATAATACTTCTGTTAGGATCTGAACCTGGTAATGTTTTTGACCAGAATCTAATATTTTGTGGCATTGATGAGAAGAATCCACCTTCGGTAGTTTGTCTTGCTGTTTCAAAAACAACACATGGATTGGATCCCTGATAGACAATACCCATTCCTCTAAAAGCTGCTAAGCTATCTCCGGATGGGGAAATATCAGCATCAAAAATCTTTAACGGGGCACCAAATGAGACACCATTATCGGTTGATTCCATTAAGAATAAATCGCCAACATCATTCGGTATTAAAACATCATTAGCTTTATATATTATTCCAACTTTTCCATCAGTACTACTTGCAATCTGATAAGCTTCACCATCAGAGCTGTAGTATAAATTATACGGACCAAAAGTGCCCGGTGTCGGGGACATTGAAGAACAGTTAAACCAAAAAGCGGAATCTGTTCCATTAGGTGCAAGTACTGTAACGAATTTCATAGGATTTGTTAAAGAACTTGTGAATGCAGTTTTTAACCAAACGTATGGTCTTTTTTCAGCTTCAAGTTTTGTCCATGAACCCAATCCTGTTGCAGCATCCAAATAATAAACAGGAGAGGAACCAACGTGAGTACTAATCATTTCAATTCCGTTACCCGGAGTTAATGTTATTGAAGCATATCCGGTTCTATCTTCAGAAACATTACCTACATATACAAAAGTTTGTCCTTTATCATTACTATAAAAATATTTAGTTCTTCTGTTCGGAGAAGCAGTACCATCTCCCGGAGGAGCATACTGTAAAATAACGTGAATCTTATTAGGATTATTCGGGTCCTGAATAATTTCAACTGGGCAACCATTTGATTGCATATCCATTATATTATCCTGACCAGATGGCATATATATTCTTGATATTAGCGTAGTATCCCACATTACATTATCTGTGAATTTAGAATTTGATAAGACAGGGTGCCAATTTGCATTAAAAGAATTTTTGCCTATAACTCCATAAGTACCATCACCATAACGTTTCACAACCAGTTCTGTACCGTATGTTTTATCAAGTTGTTCTTTTGTAAGCCGTGGACCAGCATTTGCAAAGCTTGCAATAAAAATTAATGCAAAACTAAGTAATAACAGTTTTTTAAGCATTTTTTTTCTCCTTTAATTTTATTTTAGGAATTATTTATAATTTAAAAAAAGAACTATTTTCTTAATTTCTTTAATATAATACTAATTCAAAAACTTGTCAATATACTATTTTGTAATCGTTTTTTTACTATTTTTTAATAAGCAAGTGAAAAATTATTTTGCACAAAATTTTGTTTCTACTTAAAAATATTTTTTACTTGCATAAAAATATCATTTGATATATATTTAATGCTATCCTCAGTTTTTCCAGCAATATGATTAGTTAAAATCGCATTTTTTAACTCAAAAAACAACTTATTTATTTTCGGTTCATTAGTAAATACATCCAGCCCAGCATAATAAATTCTCTTTTTTTTAAGTAATTCGATTAAATATAATTCATCAATAATTTCGCCACGTGAAGTATTAATTAATATTGTTTTATCAGATAATAAATTCATTTTTATCCTTGAAATGAAATTTACATTTTTATCATTTAAGGGGATGTGTAAAGTTACAATATCAACGTTTTTTAAAATATAATTTAAGCTTTTGAAATTAATTTTTTTATTTTTTTTTCTGACATTTATATCTATATCATTTGCATATACAATCATTTCGAATCCTTCTGCGTAGCGAGCTACTCGTGACCCGACTTTTCCGAATCCAATTATTCCTATTTTTTTACCTCTAAGTTCAGTTCTTTTATAATCATATTTCGAAAATTTATTTTCCCGAACAAGATTATCTGAATAAATAATATTTTTGGAAATTTCTAATATAAGTGCGAAAGTATGTTCAGCGGTAGAAACAGTATTTCCTGTTTCCGAATTAAGGACAATAATATTTCTTTTTTTTGCATACTTTAAATCTATATGGTCTGTTCCTTTAGTACAAGTCGCAATAATTTTGAATTTACAATTCATTAGAAATTCTTTATCGATAATTCTTGTCGAACGAATAACCAAGACATCAAAATTACTATAATTTTTTAATATCTCAATATTCGTTAAATTAATTTTATACGTAACGGAATAATATTTAGGTGGTAATACTTTTATTCCGGAGGAATCGATTTTATCGACAATTAAGATACGTATTTTACTTTTTGAGTTTAGCAAAGCATTTTAAAAGAAAATTTTGTAAGGTTACAAACTAATCTTTATTTCTTGGATTTTCGAGAGCTTCCTGAATGAGATGTAATATTTCAGATTTGCCTTCGCCTGTGATTATCGAAAAAGGAATATAATCTCTACACAATTCATCGTTATTAACTATCTTCGACGACCTGTATATTTGCTTATCCATTTTGTTTTTCGATATTTTGTCAGCTTTAGTTAAGACGATTGTATAAGGTATTTCGTAATATTCCAACCAGCTGACCATTAATTCATCAAGATATGTAGGTTCATGTCTAGCATCAATCAAGACAAAAACCATATTGACATTTTGTCTTTCGCTAATATATTCTTCAACTAATTTTCTCCAACCTGCTCTTATTTGTTCAGGAACTTTTGCATAACCATAACCCGGCAAATCCACGAGATAATATTCTTCGTTAATTAAGAAATAATTCAGTTGTCTTGTTTTACCGGGGACGGAACCAATCTTAGCAAGACTTTTTTTATTACAAATCTTATTTATCATAGATGATTTACCGACGTTAGAACGTCCGACAAAAACAAATTCCGAAAGTACTGATTTAGGCAGTGTACGTAAATCGTATATACTATTTATAAATTCGGCTGAAGTTATTTTCATTTTTTTATATTTGTTATATAAAAAACCCTTAACTTTTAATCTTAAGATTAAATATTATTCATTCGCATTTTTTAAAAGTTAAGGATTAAATTAAAATTATTAAAGTATATACTTTAAATCTTAGGATAAAATAGTAATTTTAATTAATAAATAAAATGCAATTTATTATATCGAAATTCAAAGATAGAATAAAAAAAAACTTCAAAAACGGTAGTCTTTGAAGTTTTAAATATTAATATAAAAAGAGAATGATTAGTCTTCCTTTTTTCCCTTTTTAGGTTTAGTTTCTTTTTTAGGTTTAGTTTCTTTTTTAGGTTTATCTTCTTTATTAGTTTTAGCAGTGCTTTTGGTTTTCACATCTTTTTCTTTAGAAACCGTTATCTTATCTTTTGGTTTCGCAGTTTTTTTCCCTTTTGTTACTTTTTTTGGTTCTTCATTAATTTCTTCTTCTTTCACTACTTCGCTAACTTCAGATTTTTCTTTTGTTTTACCTTTAGCTTCTTCTTTTTTCTTAGCCGCTTTTTCTTTTTCTTTAATTATACTATAATCCACAAACTCAATTATAGCTTCGCTGGCACCATCACCATATCTGAATCCAGTTTTCAATATCCGAGTATAGCCACCATTTCTTGAAGCAACTTTTTTCGAAATTTCATCGAATAAGATTTGAATTGCTTCTTTATCTTTAATCATACTAGCGGTAACTCTTCTCAAGTGTAAACCTTTTTCAGCTTCTTTACCTTTATATAATACTGAATTTTTCGCTTTTGTTACAAATGGTTCAATAAAAGTTCTTAACTCTTTTGCTTTTGCTAAAGTTGTTTTAATTCTTTTATGTTTTATTAAAGATATAGCTAAATTCGAAAGCAAAGCTTTTCTATGACTTGCTGTTCTTTTTAATTTTCTACCTTTTTTTCTATGCTCCATATCAAATTATTTATTATAAGATTGTATTATGATTATTCTTTTTCATCGTTTAGATATTTACCCACATCCATACCAAATGTAAGTCCGAAATCTTCAATCAATTCGGTTAATTCAGCCAACGATTTTCGTCCGAAATTCCTAAAATGCAACATTTCCGATTCATTTTTGCTTACTAAATCGGAAATAGTTTTAATTTCAGCGGACCTCAAGCAATTTTGTGAACGAACGGATAAATCGAGTTCATCAACGGGGGTTAATAAAATCTTTTTAACCATTTCGAACTGTTCATCTTTTTCATCTGTTTCGATATTTTTTTCTTCAAGTTCGGGTCTTAAATCCAAGATTAATTGAATATGCTCTCTTAAAATTCTAGCTGCAATAATAATAGCTTCTTCAGGTTCGATAGTACCGTTTGTATTTATATCCAAAACCAATTTTTCATAATCAGTTTTTTGCCCGACACGAGTATTTTCGATTATATAATTTACTTTTGTTATAGGAGAGAATATTGAATCGATTGGAATAAACCCGAGTGGGAATTCATATTTTTTGTTTTCTTCCGAAGGTACATATCCAATGCCGCTACCTAACCTTAATTCGATATTAAGATGTGCATCTTTATTTAAAGTAGCAATGTGTAACCCCGGATTCATTATTTCAAAATCAGCGGTTGCGTTTTGAATATCTTTAGCAGTAAATACGCAGGGACCGCTTAATTTAAATTCAATTTTACCGGATTTGTTAGTAATATCTTTAAACCTTACTTCTTTCAGGTTTAAAATAATTTCGGATAAATCCTCGACGACACCTTTTATAGTGGTAAATTCGTGCTGGACATCATTTACTTTAATAGCAACGATTGCTGTTCCCGGCAGAGACGAAATTAAAACACGTCTCAATGAATTTCCAAGTGTAACGCCATACCCTCTTTCAAGCGGTTGTATAATAAACTTCCCGTAAGTATCAGTATAAGTAGAATCTTCCTTTACAACTTTTTCGGGTATTTGTAAATGATTGATCTTCATTATTTTATAATTTTAATTTTAAATTCTATTTTGAATAAAGTTCAACAACAAGTTGTTCGTTGCCGATAAACGGAACTTCAGCTCTTTCAGGACTATGTAAATAAGTACCGGACATATTTGCTTTATCTAAATTGAGCCAAGAGACCAGCATATTTTCTTTCATTCTTTTCATAGCTTCGTGAAAAGTGGGTAGTTTTTTACTTTTTTCCCTTACCTGAATTACGTCACCGGATCTCAGTACATACGAAGGAATACTAACAATATTACCATTTACAGTAAGATGACGATGAGTAATCAATTGCCTTGCCGCTTTTCTCGATGGAGCTAACCCCAGCCTATATAAAGTATTATCGAATCTACTTTCGAGAATTCTGACAAGATTTTCGCCTGTAATACCTTTTTTCCTGGAAGCAGATTCAAAATAACCTCTGAACTGTTTTTCCAATAGACCGTAAGTCTTACGAATTTTTTGTTTTTCCCTTAACTGCAAGGAATAGTCACTAAT
>JBAZEQ010000097.1:0-415 GCA_041653855.1 Ignavibacteria bacterium
GAATTCCATTGGTATTGGAGTCGAAAGTTCAGTTAATGCATCAACTACTAATTTAGTTTTACACATATTTGGATCTTCATACCATTCAGTATCCTGAAGATCAGCCACAATCATCAGGTCGCCAGCTTGAACGTCGCCTTCACCTCCGATGTACCATGAAGAATAGTTTAATCCTTCTAAGTATTGATCGTTGTATTCGTACATACCACAGAAGTATATTACGTCTCGCATTCCGGGGAATGTCTCAGAGGAGGTCCAGAAAGCGCAAGCGCGACCTGTCATGCGATTTGGATACTCTCCATCGTACTGCCGCCATCCTCTAGGAAGGCATCCAAGCCCTAGTGCATTAGTTGGAGTTGGATATGCATCATACCATGCGAATTCGGTACCTACTGGATCGGTAGCAGTAGCACGA
>JBAZEQ010000097.1:425-8894 GCA_041653855.1 Ignavibacteria bacterium
AATTCAGTCCACTTCAATGTTCTATATTCAGGGTATACTTGGGTATTGAGCCATACCTGATTGCCAATTAAACAATATGGAGATGGAATATTCGCCATTTAATTACCTACTACTGCAGTGGCAAATGTACTTCCGTCAGGTGTGCCCGTAGGAACCTCAGTGGAAATATTAAAATACCATACCTTCAAGGCACCTAATTCATCATATCCTAGTAAAGCTATTCTAGTTGCTGTCGAGGATGCTGTAGGAATTTCTGGAATATTTGGTTTATTCAGAATTTGAGCTATTCCACTATTAGCATTCCAATCAGAATTTACTTGAGCGGCTGGAATATTTGGTTTATTCAGAATTTGAGCCACTCCACTATTAGCATTCCAATCAGAGTTTACTTGAGATCCGGAAGACCCTGAAGATCCTGATTTTTCTATTAATAAGTATAAATGTCCGCCGTCAATAAATCCAACTTTTGTATTTGTTTCAGTGTTGGTTAATTCACCTGATGCATTTATAAATAATTGACCCTTTAGAATATGATTTTTAAGTTCAAATTCTCCCTGATTTGCAGCTTCAAACCATGTTTTGCTCCTATTTACTCTAGTCACCATCAAATCACAATGATTTTCGATTGCCGGAACATATGCTGTACCATTCCAATAGATGAAATCACCTACTTCAAATTGGATGTTTGTTCCAGAAATTTTATGCACATGTCCACATACTGGATAATCATCGTGTTCACAATGACAGTCGTGATCATGTTCATTTAATAGCTCAAAAGTTCGATTATGTGGATGGCAATGCATATCGTTATTTAGTTTGAGGTTGACGTTGAAGGGGTAAGTAAATTATATTACCCTCATGATAGATGACTTTCATACCCCCGGCAATAGATTCTTGTCTAATTTCTATAAATGTGAAATACCTTATGGACATTTTGTATACAGTTCATCAGAATGTGCATATATGTCTGCAAAGAGAGAAGATTTGAAATGGAAAGAATTCTGCGCAACTAATAATCCTTCTGACGTAAAAAAGAAATCCCGCTCAGTTAAGATTAGATCTGATTGGGATCAAATTAAAATTAGGGTAATGTTTGAGGTCTTGAGGATAAAATTTACAATCCCTGAATTAAGAGAGAAATTATTAGCAACTGGAAATCAAGAACTAATTGAAGGTAATAATTGGAAAGATACTTTCTGGGGAGTGGATAAAAATACTGGAGTTGGTCGAAATTTTCTAGGGCGCATCCTCATGAATATTCGGCAAGAAATCCGTGACAGTTTGCTAGACGTAAAGTAATTTATCTGGACAGGAGAACAGCCATGTACGCAATTTGCGCTAAAATAGATGGACAACTCAAATACCTTAATCGCTACCAGACAACCAAATACAATTCATCGTCTCTAGAGACTCCTATGGACGTGTATCAATTTGGAGAACTTGGTGATTATACTTTAATGTCTGATCCAGAAGACTGGCAACATTTCTTAATGGATCATATAGGGGAAATTACCGAATTCATGACTGAAATTGAATTTACTAATTTCAGGGCTGCTTTTACTAAGGTCAAGAAGGTAATTACATATGACACAATGATATGTAATCCATTTTTCATTAATGAAAAGATAAATGATAATGGAGATTCCTTTTTTTCTATTGACGGTGTGAAGTGGGATAGCTTCTGCTAGGTTGACAGTCTCCTTGCATCGTAGTATCTTAAGCGTATAGACAGCCATAACCCAATGGACTAGTAGAGTGGGATTACACTACCTTGCTAGTTAATTCTTCTTCTCCAATATGGAGAATCAATGAAAGGGGGGAACACATGCTTACGATTGTAGATCGAACATCTCCAAGAACTACTCTTGGTAAAGTCATTGAAAATCGTGTTGTAATTGAACCTCCAATCAATAAGGCTGAAGAATACAATAAGATCGCAGAAGCTATTCTCGCAAAGAAGAGAAAGCCTGTATTTCCTGAGTATAAGCCTAAGCAGGTAACGCCTCCTAAAAAAGAAAAGTCACTAATTGAGGTGGCTGAGGAAATTAGGAAAAGACGCGCTGAACGATCTAAAGTTTCTCCAATATTGAACATTCAGAACGACAATGTTTTTCGATGCTCGAAGAAGAACGGAGAGTTGCTGGAAGTAACTCCAACTACTCATGCACTTGAACAGTTTAGTTGGAGATACTGGATTATTGATCCGAAGTTTGCCCCAAAAGACGACGATCAATTGTATGCAATGATGAGAGTCATTTTTAATTCAGGGCGTCGAATTTCTGATATTTCATATATGTATCGAAATAAGAGGCGACGTGATTCTACGTCTGCAATGGTATGGGGTGATAAGAAGATGTGTTTTCTGATCGACACAACCACAAACACGATTATAACTTGTGAATTGAATGGCGACTATCGTAAATACAATACTTCTAATTTTAAGAACAAGGTCAAGAATGGTACTTTTGACCACAGCAAAACATCGTTGACGGGAGAGTGATGTCGCAGTATCTTCTCCTAACGGAGGTACTGCGATGCGCATTCTGATTTTTGGCGATAGTCATATGGACTTGAACAATCTGTTCAACGTGATTGACTATGCAGAAACCCGCAATTGTAAGACTCTTCTCTCGGTTGGAGATTATGGATATTGGCCTCATGTTGAAGAGGGTCGAGATTTCCTGAAATATGTCTCAAAGGAACTTATTGATCGGGATATGGAGATTCATTTCATCCGAGGTAATCATGATAATCATGAATATCTTGAGCGATATGCGGATATGGAAATTGCTGAAGTATCTTCTAGAATGTTTTTTCGCCCAAACATGGCCACTTGGACTTGGGGTGATTATACTTTCTGTTCAGTAGGTGGCGCTTATTCGGTTGATGGATATAAGAGGGTGTTCGGTCGAGATAAATGGCCAAATGAGGAAATTTCGAATAGAGACGTATACTCGTGTATGGGCATCGAAGCTAACATCATTATTTCGCATGATTGTCCATCATCTGTTGATATTGATCATTACCTGAGCAATCATAAAGATCCGATGGCGCACGGACATAGAATGAAACTTCAGTCTATTGTCGATGAGATTAAGCCTCAATATGTGATTCATGGGCACTATCACCAAAGATTTATTGCTCAGGGTTTTCACTCTGAAGGCGAATTTACAAATATAGGGCTTGGGAGAAATGGAGATTTATTATCTCGCCAATGCCTGATATTTGACTGCGATGCAGCATATCATGATTTTTCACCAAATGAGCGAAGATGGATAGAATGGTAATTAGGCCCTAGAGTAAAATCTAGGGCTTTTTCTATAAATAAACAGTATGCAAAAATTCATTTATAGGAATCATATTTACGAACATACTAATTTAAGCAATCCTATTGAAGGTGGCGTTGGAGACAATCAGACTTTTGATATTGGATTATTAGCCAAAGGAGCGGCAGTAGAAAAAGAGCATGTTGGGGATTTGAATGATCCCGCTAAATTGGCACTTGCTCTAGATATTGCGAGAGATCATCTAACCGAATCTCCAAAATACTACGATGAATTAGAAAAGATGGAAAAGAAGCTGGAACAAAATCCAGAAAATTTAGAAAATCTAGGTTGACAGTCAGTTAAAGCTCAAGTACTTTTAGGGTACACTGGAGCATGATATGGCACATTGGTTGATACAGCGAGGCTTTGATTCAGATAGGCAATATCTGAAGCTAATTGAGGCCCTTGGGAGAATGCAGATTCCTCATTCTTTCTGTACAGTAATTCCATTTTCTGATTGCGATGAGGGAATCAAATTGGAGTCCCCTGTTCCTGAAAACGGGAATATTTACTGTTATGGATCATATAGTCTATCCAAACATGCAGTTCGCCGTGGGTATTTCCCCGGTGCATTTATTAGTGACAATAGCTCGATTGACAATTTGATCAAGCATTATGGCCATAATATGCTGAATTATGATTCAGTTATTGTGAATTTTGGATGTCCTGACGAATTAATTCCTGAAACACCAATGTTCTTCATTAAGCCTAATGAGGATACAAAGGCATTTACTGCTGAAATTTTGACGCGAGACGCTTTTTTCGTTTTCAAACATAAAGTGCTTCAGATAGGTGATGATTTTTCAACAGTCACCAAAGACACTAAAGTTGTTATTGCCAGTCCAAAGGAAATTTCGGCGGAATATCGATTCTTTGTAGTGGATGGTGAGGTAATTACCCAGTCACTGTACAAGAGTGGTGGAACTGTTTATTATTCGCCAATGGTTGACGAATACATAATCGAATTTGCTCAGAAAATGGTTGATACTTATCAACCTGACAGAGCATTTGTGCTAGATGTTGCAATTACCCCTGAAGGATTGAAAGTGATTGAAGTTAATTCAATCAACTCTTCAGGGATGTATGCAATTGATGTTCAGAAAATGATTTTTGCAATCGAGGAGATGCTTCCGTGACTAATGAATTGCGTGTTCTAGATAATGTTCCAGAGGTAAATGCTGAAGTTCAATCACCTCAAGTTAAATTCACATCTTCAGGTGATTACCTTTATTTGAACATTCAGCGAAATGAAGAATTGCTGAAAGATATATTTGAAGAATTAATTCATGCCGACGGATTCATATGCGGCGGTTATGCTAGACTATGCTTATCAAATAATAAAAATCCAGTTGACTGTGGTGATATTGATATTTACTGTAGAGGTAATAAGCAATATGACAAAATCTTAGCGCGTCTTAAGAAACGCGGATATTATGAGAAGAGAGCATCTGAAGCTGCAAATACTATGAAATATTCGTTCGGTGGATCTTTGCCTATTCAATTGATCAAGCCTCTTAATGAAGGACATGTTTTATTAAGTTCAGAAAATGTTGAGGATATTCTCAATAATTTTGACTTCACGATAGCAAGAGCCGCAATCACCCATACTTCAATTGATTCGTCAGAGGGAATAGCTGATAAGGATTTCCCTCAGGACGACATGAAGAATAATCTTCGAATTAAGAATATTCATTGCCCTATCGCGCAGGTGTATAGAATTGCCAAATATATGGAAAAGGGTTATTGGTGCAACATCAAATCCATTATTCAAGTATTAGAGGACTGGCAAGATAGAGACGATGAATATAAGCGCAAGATTCTTACAACAATTCAAAAGGAAGAACCTAGTAAAGAAGATATTCGCGAACTCGAAGCTCTTCTACACATTGACTAGGGAATAAGAACAATGAGCAAGACCTACGTTTTACATCACAATGACCCGGATGGTTTCGGAGCCGCATACGCCGCATTTAAGGCTTTAGGTTCTAAGAATGTCGAATACATTCCAGTGGATTATGGAAGACCTCGTCCTGAACTGGAGGATGGATCGAACATATTCATCCTTGACTTCAGTTACCCTCGTGCTGACCTTGATAGGCTCGTAGAGAGAATGCAGAGCGTCTTGGTGATAGATCACCACAAGAGCGCGATGCTCGACCTTGAAGGCCATCCCTGTGCCATTTTTGACATTAACAAGTCAGGCGCTGGATTGGCATGGGATCATTTCCATCCAAATACCCCTCGGCCTGATTATATCAATTACATCGAAGATGCCGACCTGTGGAGATTTGCTCTTCCTGATTCGAAGTATGTGAAGAATAGTCTTTATCAGGAAGATTTGACTTTGGATGCATTTATTAGAGGCGCAGAAAAGTCAATTACAGATAGAATTTCTGAAGGCCGTGTAATCCAGAAGGTTATTGATCATAATCTTCAAATGGGTTTCGACGTAATGCATACATTGGCAATTGACGAATTCACCATGCTTGCTGTTAATTCGTGTTTGCATATGTCTGAATTCGGAAGTGCATTGTTTACCAAATTCTTGAAAGAGAAGAAGGCCGATTTTGCTGGAACATATTATAGATATACCCAAAATACCTACAAATTCTCTTTGAGGTCTGTTGGAGATTTCGATGTTTCTGTAATTTGTAAGAGATTCGGTGGAGGCGGTCATAAGAATGCCGCAGGATTCGAAGTGCCTATTGACAAATTCAATGGAACATTTCTGCTTTCTGGTAAAGTTCCAATGATTAATTGTTTAAGGTCTTGAAATGAATTACAAGTGCCCAACATGTGGAGCACCTAAATTATGTGGTAGATTAACTAAAGACACTTTTTTTAGAATCAATGTATTAATTGACTATGAATTTACAAATAAATGTGATGTTTGTAAAACGAAGTGGAAGTCTATTGCCCGAGTTGGTAAAGGTAAGCAGAAAAATGAATATATCAAAATGGAATTCTTGGAGATAGTCCCATGTCAGACTTAATGTCTAGAATTGCTGACGATATTTACGAATATGAATCCGCATGTATAGTATTTGGTGTTGAATTTGATGACGATGAAGTGTACAGTAAAAAAGCAGATAAGATACTTGAAAAATATCGTAGAAGCAAATATAATAATAGAACACACGAATATTTAAGGTGCTTAGTTAATTCAGGCGAACTACCAATTAAAAGGTCATCTGTATGATTTACTATAAAAAGTTTGAAGTTGACGGCGAACCCCATAGTGTAGAAATGCAAGAAAAGGATATTGTTGCTGTCTTAGATAGATTTGTTGAATTCTATTCTAAGAACGGACTACATGGTGAAGAAATACAGCAAAATAGTAGATGTCACCATGAAATTATTGATCTTGTAAGTAATATGTGTGACTTTGATTTCCGAATTATCTAAATTACTATACATTTGGAGGAAAAATGAGCAAGATTAAGAAGGCCGCAGACGCCAAGAAAATAACATCGGCAATTAAGAAAGCAAAAACTGAATTTCCAGATAAATGTATGCCCGGAAATAAAATTGTAGTATCTATTATGAAAATACCCGTTGAAATGGACATTAGTGAATTCATGGAAGACGGAGTCTCTAAACAAATTGATCGAATTGCAAAAAATTCAACAGCGGGACTAATTTATCATCTAACCCTTGACGATAATGGTCAATTGACTGTGGTGCCTGTTGGAGTTGATGTAGTAGATTCATAACGTAACATAATAGGGAGTTTCCATGCATTTCCCAGATGATATTCTGGACCATAAAGGCCGTTTAGTATATGGTGTTGAAGTAATAAGCTCAACACTACTAGGGGTAAACAAATCCAAATTTCCTGTACGTCATGGCAATTGTTTCTCAATGAGGGCTGACAATGGCCATAGTTACAGAATCGTCAATTTCTACCTAGAAAATCTAGAAGAGGGGATTAGACGCGAGAAGATGACTCTCCCGGTTAGACTATATATTTTGAGTGACCCGTATAAAAGCGGAGTGGCTATAATATTTGATCCGAAAATACCAACTAGCTGGTATAGTGCTCAATTCTGTGAAACTTGCACACCTGTAGAATATCTACCATTTCCTCAAAGAGTTTCACATGCCCTGAAACTGGAAAGTGGCACCATCACCGAACGCAAGTATGGTGATCGCACAATGATAATTGAAAGAATTGGAGATGCAATAGATTGGAGCACCGAAGAAGAGAAGTCGCCTATTGTATTCGCCAAGTATCAGCCGATGATCATGGAGCCTATTGTGTGTATGGATGCAAATGTTGAATCTGAAATGATGAAGACACTTGAAGCTGAATGATCTACAGAAACTAAGACTGATGATGAACAATAGCGAAGAGATATATCAGCTAATTTTAGCTCACATGCCTCCATGTGAATGGATTCAATGGGCTGCATTTGATAAGCCAAATGAAATTGGTTGCTGTAAACTTTCATTCTATGAACATAAACCTGAAATTCGGAGTGATTTCTGGTTTGCTAAATCTGGACGAATACAATCAATTATTAACCTGCATATGAGAAGCATAGATTGGACTGGCTCTTTGTGCAAGGTTAAGTATAATATTAAAGCATGCGAAACTGAACGAGCTAAATTGATAATCGATATTGAAAAACTAGAAAATGAGCTTAGAAGTAAAAAGAGTAGATTATATGAATTAATGAGACGATGTAATGAACCCCTTAATATTGAAATCAATGGGGAGATAGCATGAATCGTGAAGAAATTGAATTTCTTGTTGAATTGAGTAAGAATAACGAGAAATATGCAGAACAGATTAATGCAATCGTAGAAGCAGTGAAATCTGACATTCGATTCAAAAAAGATGAATCACTTAATTACACATATGATTTTGAACTTCCTTTCGAGATTATCTGGCGAGTTGGATATGTAGGTGAAGATCCTGATGAAAATCAATACTTACATGTTACTGGATTAAATGTACCATGGGAAGTTAATGAGATGGATTTGGAATGTTTTGAATTCGTTTTGTTGGAGAGTCCACAATGACGGATAAGATAATTGATTACGACTTTTTAATGAACGGCCCACGAGAATTATCTGCAGAAATAGAGGAATTGGTTCGTATTATGAAAGAAACGGCTAAAGACTCGAAAATTAAAATCGT
>JBAZEQ010000098.1:0-8739 GCA_041653855.1 Ignavibacteria bacterium
CATACGAAATTAACAGGACCTTTAATCCTAAAGGCACAAATAACTGGTTTCATAAAAGTAAAACAGGTAAATGGGATAACTTAACTAAATCAGGTTTGTTTTTGAGTAATCTTTTAAAAAATATATCCCCCTGGTTTACACCGGATTTTATGTATTTCATTGCAAAGAAAATTTAGTGCCATAAATCGATAAAATTATCGATTTATACGAATCAGAGATAATTTTATAATTTCTTTATTAAAAAATTTGCTTTATCTTATTCTAACCTCAACTAAACTAAAAAATTATGAAAAAACTATTTTTTATTTTTTTTGTTTTAATCATCATTTCTAATAATATTTATTCTCAACCCCTTCAACCGTATGGATTGCCTGATGCCATGAATCGGACTAATATATTGCAACAGGATTTAAATATATTTAAATCTCTGACTATTAATCTCGATTCTTTTCCTGTGTTTCCTAATTTTCCTAAGCATATAATAAATTCCACTTTCGAAGGCAGTATATTTTGTAATATGGATAACGACCCTGAAATGGAAATAGTAATTAATATTGGATATACGGTTCAGGCTTTTAATTTAGATGGCTCGAATGTAACAGGCTGGCCTAAAACTGTATCATCTTACGTCGCCGAAGGCGCACCTGCATTTGGTGATATAGACGGAGACGGGTTTGGAGAAATTATTGTAACAAATCATGGCTTAACTTCCGGCGGATATATTTATGCTTATAAAAGAGATGGAACAACCTGTACAGGTTTTCCAATCAATCATGGTTACTCAACACGTACACCTGTCTTAGCAGATGTAAATAACGATGGAAAAATGGAGCTGATTATTAATAAAAGAACATACCCTACAGGACAGGTATATATATATAAAGGAGACGGAACTATACTGACAGGTTGGCCTAAAAATCTCGGTCACGTTCCCGCTTCAAGTGCCGCCGTTGGGGACATAGATGGTGATAATATTCCGGAAATAATTGCAGAATCCTATAACTCTTTATATGCGTGGAAACCGTCAGGTGATTCCATTCCCGGCTTTCCGTTTGCTTTACCGAATGGAGATGTAAATTCTTATTCTTCTCCGGTTCTTGCAGATATTAATGGTGATAACTACAAAGAAATAATTTTCGGGTCACATAATTCAAGCACAGGCGGAGGAAGTGTTTATGTATTAAAAAAAGACGGTACAGTATTAACAGGATGGCCTAAAACCGTAAGCAATTGGATTTACAGTCCACCCGCTGTGGGTTATATCGATAACGATAATTATCTCGATATTGCTGTGGGAGACCAGGTAATGAGTGCATCTCCAACAAATTATGTTTATGCGTGGGATAGAAACGGAAACCAGCTAACGGGATTTCCCATAGGTCCATTTAATGCAATAAACTGTCAGATATCTCTTGCCGATATCGACGGGGATAATTTAACCGAACTCATCTTCGATGATAATACTTACTCCACAAGCACAGGTCTTGGACAGTATTTAGCCTATAATCACGATGGCACACCGGTTACAGGTTGGACCTTAAATACTACCGGAACGACCTTTTTCACAACACCTTGCTTTACCGATATGAACAGGGACGGTATTCTCGATATAATTGGTACAGGCATAGAAGGAACAAGCCCGAATCAATATACAAATGTTTATTTATGGAATACAGGGCAGGTGTATCATTATTCAAAAATCTATAATCCAATATGGCAGTTTAACGAAAGACATAATGGGGTTTATGGAGATATTCCTCCAATTGTAGGAGTTTCCAGTATAAATAAAAATATTCCCGATAAATTTGAATTGATGCAAAACTACCCGAACCCGTTTAATCCGATAACAAATATCAAATATAAAATAGCAAATAACTGTTTTATATCACTAAAGGTATATGATATCTTAGGGAAAGAAGTTTCTTCACTTGTAAATGAATATAAGAAAGCGGGAATATATGAGGTTAAGTTCGATGCAAAAAATTTATCATCGGGAATTTACTTCTATAAATTTACTGCGGGAGATTTCTCGGAAACAAAAATGATGACGGTAATAAAATAGAATTCAGAAGTTAAGAAGAAAATAGTAATCGGCATAATAAGTAATTAGACTTGACATTAATATAAATATACCATAATTTTATATGTCTTATTAAAATAGGGTAATATAAAATTTAATTACTATTAATCCTTTTATAAAAGACAATTCAGCAAAATATATTTTTATTTAATCGTAAGTTTATTAAATTATTTCGAATATTAAAAAATTATTAACTTTAAATTATAAATAATATGGCAGACGAAAAGCTCTCCAAACTTAAATCACTCGATATCGCTATCGAACAAATCGAAAAAGACCACGGTAAAGGTTCCATTATGAAGCTCGGAGATAAACCAATGGCAAAAATTGAATCTATTTCTACCGGTTCGATTTCGCTCGATGCCGCACTCGGTATTGGAGGAGTTCCAAGAGGCAGGATTGTCGAAGTTTACGGACCTGAGTCATCAGGTAAGACTACAATTTGTTTGCATATAATAGCCGAAGCGCAAAAATCCGGTGGCTTGGCGGCATTCATTGACACGGAACATGCAATGGATACTTCTTATGCACAAAAACTCGGAGTTGATGTTAGCAATCTTTTAATATCCCAACCGGAATATGGCGAGCAGGCTCTTGAAATTTGCGAAACTCTTGTTCGCAGTAATGCTCTCGATGTAATAGTAATAGACTCCGTAGCAGCCTTGACACCCCGTGCAGAAATAGAAGGGGAAATGGGAGACTCGGTTATGGGAATGCAGGCAAGATTAATGTCACAGGCACTAAGAAAACTCACCGCCGCAGTTTCGAAATCTAATGTCGTTTTGATTTTTACAAACCAGCTCAGAGAAAAAATCGGTATTATGTTTGGTAACCCCGAAACTACAACAGGCGGAAAAGCACTAAAATTCTATGCTTCTATAAGAATGGATATCAGGAAAATTGGTGCTATTAAAGATGGAACCGATGTAATCGGAAACAGAACAAAAGTGAAAATTGTAAAAAATAAAGTTGCTCCCCCATTCAAAGAAGTCGAATTCGATATAATTTACAACGAAGGTATTTCCAGAGTTGGTGACGTAATTGATTTAGCAGTCAATAAAGAAATTGTCAAAAAAGGCGGTGCGTGGTTTACTTATGGCGACCTTAGAGTACAAGGCAGAGACGGTCTGAAAAAAATATTGATGGATGACAATGCTTTATTCGAAAAACTATTGAATGAAGTAAAAACTTCTTTAGGACTCATAAACGGGAATAATAATAACGCTCCGAAAGAAGAAACAACTGTACCGGTGAAAGAGAAAAAAACGAAATAATATAGTTTTTTTAATATAAGCGTGAATAGTCAATAGTAAATGTATTATTGACTATTCTTTTAACAGGCAAAATAAACTATGCCATTTTTGAAGTTGACTATTCACTATTGTCTACAAATATTTTATTAATAATCATTTGGCAAAAATTTCCGATATTCTCCCTCAAAAACGTAAAGGAAGATATAACATTTTCCTCGACGGGGAATTTGCTTTTGGTGCGGATAAGGAGACAATATATACATTCGGACTCCGGAAAAATGATGAATTAGCGGAAAATAAAATTAATGAAATTAAAGATTATGATGAATTTAATTTCGGCAAAAAAACAGCTTTTAGCTTCCTTAACTATAAACCCCGCACTGAAAAAGAAATCAGAAAAAAATTAAAAGAGAAACAAATTTCAGAAACAATAATTATTAAGATATTAGCTCTCTTAAAAGACCTCAAATACCTCGACGACAGCCAATATGCAAAGATGTATATCGAAGAAAAACTTGCCCATAATCCAAAGGGTAAAAGATTAATTGCTATGAAATTGGCAGAGAAGGGTATAAACAAAGAAGTAATAAACAATGTAATTGACTCTCAATACAACGAAGATAAGGAAATCAAAAAAGCAAAAGAATTACTCACAAAATATTTAAAAAAAGTCAGAGCTAAATCCGATTTAGATAAAAAGCAAAAATGCTATCGGTATCTTCTTTCAAGAGGGTTCGATTATGAAGTTGTTAAATCCGCCTGCAAAATCGAAAATCCGGAATAATCTTACGATTTTTTATGGGGAATCCTTCCATTATTTTTATTAAATTATTTAAGTTTTAAGCTCTACTGAAATTCTGATTTTTTCAATAGCAATAAAGTCAAAAATAATTTAATTGATAATCTTATGAAAAATTTTCTTTTACTAATTTTAGTTTCAGTTTGTTTTGTGAATTTTTCTTACTCACAAACCGAAAAGAAACTTATGACTCCCGAAATACTCTGGTCGTTTGGAAGAGTAAGCGAAGTCTCCGTATCACCCGATAATTCGACTGTTTTATATTCTGCAAGATATTATGATATACAAAAAAACAAAGGACAGACGGATTTCTACAGTATTCCTGTAAATGGAGGAGAATACAATAAACTAACAAATACAACCGACGGAAAGTATTGTGTTCAGTGGAAACCCGACGGGAAAAAAATCGGTTTTGTTTGCACAAAAAGCGGTTTGCCCCAAATCTGGGAAATGAATCCCGACGGTTCAGATTGGAAACAAATCAGTAACATAGAAGGCGGAATAAATGATTTTAAATATTCCCCGGATATGACAAAAATATTATTTACAAAAGATGTAAAGATAGATAAGAACATTCACGATTTATATCCCGACCTGCAAAAAACAAATGCAAGAATTTATGACGACATAATGTACCGTCACTGGGATACGTGGGCTGACGGGACTTATAGCCATTTATTCATAGCAAACTATGAGAATAATATTACAAACGGTGAAGATATAATGAAAGATGAACCGTATGAAACACCATTAAAACCTTTCGGAGGTATGGAGCAGATTAACTGGTCACCCGATTCAAAAAGCATTGCTTATACCTGTAAAAAAATGACAGGAAAACAATATTCCCTATCCACTAATTCCGAAATTTATATTTATAACCTCGATTCTAAACAAACCATAAATCTTACAGAAGGTATGATGGGATTCGATGTTGCACCGACTTTTTCACCGGACGGGAAAAAAATTGCGTGGCAATCGATGGAGCGGGACGGATATGAAGCAGACAAAAACCGTTTATTCGTTCTCGATTTTGAAACAAATATTAAGACTTATGTTACAAAAGATTTAGACCAGAATGCCGAAGGTCTCAATTGGACTGCTGACGGAAAATCAATTTATTTTATAAGCGGGGTATAGGGAACAGAAGAAATTTATAAATATGATTTAGCTGATGGAAAAATCACAAGAGTAACCGAAGGACAGCATAATTATCTTTCTGTAATTCCTGTAGGAAATAAATTGATTGCAGAAAAACAGAGTATGCAGAAGCCAACGGAGATTTTTGCCGTTGACCCTGCTACAGGTAAAGATGTAGAACTATCTTATTTAAATAAAAAAATCCTCGATAATCTCGCTATAGCCGACGTTCAAAGACGTATAACTAAAGCAACTGATAATAAAGATTTGAATTCATGGGTTATATATCCTCCGAATTTCGACCCGAATAAAAAATACCCGGCATTGCTTTTCTGTGAAGGTGGTCCGCAAAGTGCGGTCGACCAATTCTGGAGCTACCGCTGGAACTTCCAGATTATGGCGGCAAACGGTTACATAGTAATTGCTCCTGCCAGAAGAGGTTCTCTTACTTATGGACAGGAATGGGTCGAGCAAATAAGCTGTGATTACGGTGGACAGAATATGAGGGATTATTTAAGTGCAATAGATGACCTGTGCAAAGAACCTTACGTGGATATAGATAAACTCGGCTGTGTTGGTGCAAGCTATGGTGGTTACTGGGTATATTGGCTTGCCGGCATACACGAAAAAAGATTCAAAGCTTTTATTTCTCACGACGGAATTTTTAATGCAGAATCCAATTACCTCGAAACCGAAGAAATGTGGTTTGAAAATTGGGATATGGGTGGACCATTCTGGGATAAAAATAACCAAACTGCTCAAAAATCTTTTACTTTTTCTCCGCATAAATTAGTACAAAACTGGGATACTCCGATTTTATGTATTCACGGCGAAAAAGATTATAGGATTGCATACACACAGGCAATGCAGGCATTTAATGCGGCTATACTTCGCGGTATTCCGGCAGAGTTATTATTATTCCCCGATGAAAATCATTGGGTGCTTCAACCGCAGGATGGAATCGTCTGGCAAAGAACATATTTCAAATGGTTAGATAAATGGCTGAAATAAAAATCTTTAAAATAGAAAATGGAAAATGGAAAATAGTTTATAAGTATTTATAAAAAATATTACTATTTTCTATTTTCCCATTTTCAATTTTCCAAATTGCTCTTGTTTTTACATCTAACATCTTACATTTAACATTAGTAGAAATTATGGTCACTCAAAAACAAATACAGGATTTTCTTTCCATGAAAACTTTTGCTATCATTGGTGTTTCAAGAGATCCGAAAAAATTCGGGAATACGATTTATACTGAATTAAGAACAAAAAACTATACTGTTTACCCGGTCAATCCAAACCTCGATAAATATGAAAATGCAATTTGCTATCCCGATTTGAAATCTCTTCCAGTAAAACCGGACGGATTAATATTTTCAGTTAATAAAGAAAAAACCTTAGATGTATTAAAAGAAGCTAAATCAGCAGGAATAGAAAATATCTGGATACAGCAAATGTCCGAAACAAAAGATGCTATTGAATTCTGTAAGAATAATAACATCAATGTAATATATAAACATTGTATCTTGATGTTTCTCGAACCTGTAGCCGGATTCCACAAATTCCACAGGCTTATTAAAAAGATTTTTGGAGGATTACCTAAATAAACTCTCAATTTTATGATTAAAAAAACCTTTATTGCATTTGCAATTTATTTTTCATTTGTATCTTTTGTTTTTGCACAATATGACCTTGTAGATGTCTGGAAACTCGATACGACTATTGTACTCGATATACGTTACGCAACTACGAATAACTTTACGGGTAAGCAAGTTTATGATGAAGCAAAATTTTTTCTCCGAACCGAACCGGCTAAAAAAATTCTAGAAGTACAAAAAGAATTAAAATCTCTCGGATTATGCTTAAAAATATTCGATGGCTACAGACCCTTATCCATACAAAAGAAATTTTGGGAAATCCTGCCCGACGAAAGATATGTAGCTGACCCTAAAAAAGGTTCACGGCATAACAGGGGTGCCGCAGTCGACCTTACATTAGTAGATAAAAACGGATATGAAATTCCTATGCCTACACCATATGATGATTTTACAGATAAAGCATCGAGAAATTATATGGATTTGCCTTCGCAAATTATTATTAACAGGAAATTCCTCGAGGATTTAATGACAAAATACGGATTCATCGGAATGCCAACGGAATGGTGGCATTTTGATTATAATGGATGGGAGAAATATGACGTTTTAGACGTGGATTTCAAGGACTTGGAAAATGGAAAATAGGAAAGAAGAAATTAAAAATGATTAAATCCCGAAGGGATGAAATGATTATAGTATAATACAATAGAGTAAATCCTAACCCCGAAGGGGTGACATTATTCATACGGATTAATTATCCAATCAAATAAATATTTTTCATTATATTCTACTTCATACTTCTTTAAAAATTCATAATATTCTTCCTGAAATGTTTTTTTCTTATGATGTTTTTCTTGATTCAAAATATATTTGTAAACCATATCCAACTGTGAATGTGCATACGAAAATGCACCATATCCCTCCTGCCACGAAAATTTTCCGTTTACTAATTTTTTATTATTTACAAAATTTGTTGAATTATTTTTAATATCTCTCACCAAATCTGAAACAGACATCACGGGTTTCAAGCCAATAAATGCGTGAATATGGTCTGAAACTCCGTTTACTATTATAGATTTTTGACCTTTACCTGTAATTATACCTGCAATGTATTTATGCAAATCGCTTTTCCAATTATCCCTAATTAGATTTGCTCTTCCTTTAACGGCGAAAACGATTTGAATGTAAACTTGCGAAAATGTACCTGCCATATAATATCACCCCTTCGGGGTTTTTAATTTTTGTACTTAAATATTTCTATAATAATTTCATCCCTTCGGGATTCTAAATTATTGTTCCTAGAATTTAATATTCCCATAAAATCATACATTTTTATTTTGCATTAATGCTTTTTTATAAACTTATTTTTTGCTTTATTATATCGAAAATATGAAAAATTGTTAATTAATTCAAATTATTACTAATAAAATACACGATTTCCTTCGGAACAATTGCCTACAATTTGTTGTTTAACTTGCATATATTAATACCTTTTAAAATTAAAATTACAGAAGGATGTATAGAATAGTAACTTTAACGGTAATTATATTTTTAGCAATTGCCGGATTATCTTATGCCCAGGTAACACCAACCGATACCATTACTACCGTCGAATTAATTAATTCGGGTGTGAAAAAATACTCGGAAAAGGATTTCAATGGAGCTATCGCTGAGTTTACAAAAGCAATCGAACTCGATGCAAAAAATCTTGAAGCTTATTATAACAGAGGAATTTGCTATAATAGTTTACAGGATTTTACCAATGCCCTGACAGATTTTGATAAAGTTGTTGAGATAGACCCAAAATTTAATGATGTTTATAATTTCAGAGTAAATATTTATTTGAAGTCGAAAGATTATGAAAAAGCAATC
>JBAZEQ010000099.1:0-8735 GCA_041653855.1 Ignavibacteria bacterium
ATGTTGTCGAATTTCCTAGTCCAGCATTCATTAGCCCTACGCTGAACTCCTGTAAAAGAATAGTATTCAGCTTTAACCGAACGAATACCGAATCTCTTAGCCCTCCACATATTTTTAGTGGAATATTCGGCAAGATCAATCCACGGGAAATATTGAAATCCGTAAGTATTCAGAATCGGATCGTCTGTCTTAACCTTCAAGATGATCAATTGGCACTGCATCATTGTATTGTCACAGAGCATTGCATTGAGAAGTTGGTTTTTGTTGTAAGACTTCCCCTCTTCAACGTAAACGGCGAAAATATGATGACTGGTACAACCACTCTCTCCAAAATCGATGTTTTCCCCGTCACTGGAAGACTTAACTCCGTACCCGCAACCCTCCACATTTCCTCGCTTAGTAATTCGAATATGATGAACCCTGCCGATTTCAGGAGGAATAGTCAAATGACGACCATTGATCTGCAGGCCATTCCATTCAAAACTTCTAATCATATGATCAAGTCGAAGACGATTATACATTGACCTGAGTTCGAACATTTCAGAAAGGGTTTCACACTTGGTGATGGATTCCATCACATGAGTACGAAATCTAGTATTGATGTCATTGAGAATACGGTAAACCTCATTTACCGTTTTCTCGTCAGAAACTAGTGCTTCTCGATTAGAAGCAATTGTAACATCACCCGTCTTCAATTTCACTACAAAAGGACAATTAGCGAGTTCCTTAAGATCTTCACTGAACCGTGCATCGTCGGATGGAATAGAAAAAGTATATGGAATTCCCTCGACACAATAAATGATCTCGTCTCCCTGATAGGAGTAGCTCTTTTCCATCAAGGCCCAATTATCTTCTGTGAAATAGACCTTCCGATTGGAATAGTTCACGCTTCCGATGATTTCGGGGCGAACTGCCCAATATTCAGTGACCAGTGCAATTGCATTGTTCACCTTATAGAGATCTTCCTCTCGAATATGAATTGAAATCAGAGTTCCCGATTCTTCTTCAGTATCTTCCATATAGATCAATGGCATTTCGCCAACGTCCGAAGAGTCGATATGAGGTGCGTAAGTGTACTTGACCCCGTCGCAAATAGTAGTGACTTCAAATGCGTCACAATAGGAGAATGCACTCTTCGCGCCAATTCCGAAACCACCAATCAACTTATTGGTATGTCTCTTTGTAGATGCACCATATGCCACGAAAACAGAATCAATCATTTCAGGGCTAATGCCGTTTCCATAATCACGAATTCGAAGATATGGGGAAACAGATGTTGGGCATGTAATCTGAATTGGACGCTCTGGGATTCCTGCGTCCACATGCGCATCTCGCGCATTGTTCGCATATTCCTGAACGATGATTCGAGTAGGATTCGAATACATATTCTTTCTCAGAATAGCCAGAATATTCACCAATCCCTCGTCATCAATACGAAAACGACGACGCTCTGCGTCAATAGATGTGAATACCGGACGTTCAACCTTCTCAACGATCATATTTACCCTCCATGCTTACATGTTCAACCTTGCTATACAAGTAAGATACGACGAATTTATCGCAACGTCAACCAGCTTCGTTCATCGTCTAACCATGAAGAAAGTACTTTAGGTCTTTTCGTTCGTCAACTACTGTGCAAATTTTTGAACGAATGGTAACTTGTTGGCATCGAAACCATGTAATACAGCCAGTATTGAAAGATACATCATCATAGCATGATTCTTACCTTCATCTGTATTTTGATTGGTGCCTATTAGTTGAATTGAATCAGCCGATCCAATTTTCTTGATTTCGAGTATAGGCTTTTTACCAAACTCATCAATAGCTTCATCAAAATCACCACTAAGTGCGGTTATTAGAAATCTCAAAGAAGGATTATCTTTCACAGATTTTTCAGTCTGAGGTAATATCATCAAAACAGAAAATACCTTAATGTCTTCATCTTCAATGAATTTTATAACTGGCTCATATCTCCCTAGATACGAGACTGCAATCATGTATTCTTTTGAACTTAACATTCTTTCATGTACTATGGATTGATCTCCAAATATAGATTCCACTTTACTCTTGATTTCTGCAATTTCTTTATCTTCAATACTTCTGTATTGATTAACAATTTCAGCTAGAGAACTAGTTGCGAGTTCTACTAGAGAATCCAATCGCTGAAGATAGAATGACAACAATGGCTTATAATTGTCGATCTCTTCGTCAGAAACTCGATCTGATAATAGATCGTAAATTGATGACATGCTTTTACCAAATAATTTAGGACTTAATTTAGTTAACTCTGATATAGTTTCAACATATACTTTTTCATTAGCGTTGAATATATCAAGTAACTTCTTCACTGATTTCTTGTTAATTTTACTTGCTTCTTCATACGTCAATTCGTCTTTACCTAATGCAGCGTACTCTCTAATTAGTGGAGTAAATATTTTAGCAGGACGATCCTTGAAATGAGAATAAACTGCAGATATTACCTTGAATCTATCTGCATCTTCTTTCTTAAATTCTCCAGTCAATTTAGCCAATATCATCCTTAGATCATTAAACTCGCTCTCGGAGTCTCTAACGCTTGAGATAATTTGTAAGGTACCACCTTTTTCGATAATATCTGTAATTTCAGATAAAACCTTCAATACCTTGATTGAGTCTTGCTCCCTAGACTTTATTCCAGTAAAATCTCCCTGTAGAATATCAGAAAGGGCCTTCTTGATACCATCTCCGGCTGAACCATAAAACTTATTCAATGCAGGAAGAGCGTATTGAAGGTGTTGAGTACGATTGCCAAACATCTTTTCGTATATTTCGCTATAGTTGATGTCAATTGGATCTTTCAATTTGATCGAGAATAGAAATTTGAATTCATTCACGCCTTCGTATATTCCGAAGTTAGATGTGATTTCGTTTTTAAGGGTTTGAATGTACTTATTCAACATTATCGGTAACTCCTAATGTGGCTAAACTTTCTGCCGTCAATAATTTCTTATATTCTAGTAGGAATTCCTTAACCTTCGCAAGTTTATCCTGATCGCCTTTAGTTTTCCTAATCATCCCAAAAATAATATCGTCTTGATTATTTACCAAAACTTTCTTAAAAAGTTGAAAAAATAATTTATTCAACTCAACGCCGTTCATTATAGCATCATATGCGACATAAGCTAATACATATACAACATCATCGTAATATTCTGGATTTTTCAATGCATTTTTCAATAATTCATATGTCATTAGATTTATTGAAGATCCTTTATTCTTTCGAACAGTCTTCAACAAATCATCTATTGGAAATGAAACATCTGGATTCTTTTCTAATCTCTTAACCAGCGAGAAAACCTCTTCCTCATACTCATTAAGACTAAAATCTTTAAGTATAGCAAATACCTTAATGTATTGCATCGCCTTTGTTAAATCCAAAATAGAAATATTGGATGATACTACAGAATTACCCTCAATCGAGAATGAATATTCACCGAGATCGAAATCTTCAGGCATTGGTTGATTAACCAAAATACTTGATGCATTTTTTACAGATTCAATATCTAGTAATTTAGATGCATGTAATATTAAATTCTTTGTTCCGAAGACCTTATCATATGCATAGTAAAAAGCATATTGAGGAACATTACGAATCTCTTGATTCATATTCAAAAAGTATAGCTTAACGACTCCAGATTCACCATGTGATTTAATAGCATTTGCAGCTTTCTCAAAATCTATAGATGAAATTGTTGGAATTGACACTGTGAATCCGTCGTTATTCAAAGTGACCTGAAATTCAGCATCAATTTCATTACCTAATTCCAATTTCAGATTAGAGGTAATTGAATTTTTGTCTTTTTTCCCCGTGAATTTCGAGTATTTTGAAATAGAATATTGAGATCCTTGCTCGTTTTTCAAAAGCTCATCCAAATAAGCCAAATATAGTAACTTACCTGCTATCTTTTTGACATCTCCTCTATTTTCTTCGAAGAAACTCCGAACAACGTCATAATTTTTACCTACTATTTGCTTCAAAGGAGAATCTTCTGTTTTCATTGGAGACAATGACGCAACTTCATCAAGCACATCTTCAATTAAATTCTGCTTCATGACATACACTGAATACAGCTTCTGTTTTACCTTTCGACTTTTGGCCGTTTCTTTACCTTCGTCTAAAGTATTGAGATATTCTTCATATACAGTAAACAATCCATCTAATACTTTGGCCCGATTATCCTTAAATCGGTCGTATATCGCTTTTACCTTACGCAATACAATAGAACTATCGCCTTCAATTTGTCGATAGAATTCAAGAAACTTATTTACTGCATCAAAATAAGTAGAACCTATTGAAAGAGCGGGCTTAAACTCTTCAACAATAGGGGAATTGTTTGAAAAAGGTCCGACTAACATTGCAGCTATAGAATACAAAACATCTAGAACATCTTCGTATTTTCGATCAAGCACTGCCTTAAAAAAAGTTGTAATATATGGTCTTGATGCCGACACCGCTTGAGTAACTTTATCAACATTCAAACTCTTAATATACTCCCTCGTAATATCAGGATTGAAATCTGAATTAAGGGAATTCTCGTTAGAGTGAATTGTGAATAGTGCTTTTATGTCAAACGGAGATTCACTTAGCGTTGTTGATTCTGTTAAAACATTAAGTCTCATTATGTGGGTATTTAGTAAAAATCAATACCAGTAAAGCTCAGTTAACTCGGATTTAGTTACATCTAAGGTAAAGTCTCTATCGTGTGCAGGGAAAAAGTATACGCAAGGGATTACGTATGTTTCATTCTCACCGGGAAATATCTTACTTTCACTAAAATGCAAACATGCATATTCAATTCCAGTCTTTTTATGTAAAAATTCAATTATGCTCTGTAGATTTTCGCATCCACTTACAACAAATCGAGTTTTCCATTTGCTTTTGGTATGTCCTTCAAAGCGACCCCATCCCGGATGCTCAATATCCCAAGGTTGATGATCTGAAAGATCAAAAATCTCTCCTTCTCCTTGACACTTAGGACAAATACATGGCTCCCCTTCATAGTCAGATGCATATAGTTCACCTGCACCTTTACAACATGGACACTTCATTACAAAACCTCTTCGTTTGCTAGTTTTAATAGGAAATCACCATGGCACTTCTGTGGCGCACAGTAGCACACAAGATTCTTACCACGTAACTCTATTTTAGCTTCATTCACTCTAGATGGGTCTTCAATAAACCATTTTTCGTACTTTGCTATCACTTCATCTCTATCACCATCTATTCCAATTTTGAAAGGGTTTCCCCATTTAGACCCCCTGCCAATATATACAGCATCTTTAGGAATGCCGTGCGAATGTTTATTCAATATTCTTGGAACAGCTATTCCGCTTCCATTACAACCTCTGCAGTCTCTTTCTTCATAATAGATACCTACACTATCTAAAAAAGTTTTCTCTATTCCAGTTCCATTACAAATGGCACATTTCATTTCCAACCCTTAAACAAAAAAAGGAGGGGGTTTCCCCCCTCCCTATATTGTAGCCTTCTCTGATAAGATTAGGCGGACTTACCCGACTTCTGCACTGGCTTTACCTCTTCAGAAGGCTTCACAACCTCCGTGATGGACTTTCCAGTTGCCTGCTGAACTGCGAGGAGTGCGATCAGCGATTCAGCGGCAGAAGTACCTCCTGCGCCTCCACCCAACATGATGTCAGGAACCAGCTTGAGGTTACCCTTAGCCAGCTTATCGGCCACCTGAATGGCTGCATAGTTGCCCTGACCCATTGCATCGGTCTGCTTGCGAGTGACTTCAGCCTGAGCCTCACCTTCAAGTGTGATCTTAGCGGCATTCGCCTCTGCAATCAACCTAATCGAGTCTGCTTCATTCGTTGAGCGGAGCTTAAGCGCCTGACCCTCGGCATCTGCAGTGATCTTACGGGTTTCTGCATCTGCTTCAGCCCTCAGAGTTACCACCTTCTTATTACCTTCAGCCTCAGCAATAGAAGCGGAGGCTCGCTGGCTGGCAATCTTAACTGCCTGTTCAGATTGTACCACTTCGCGCTGAGAATCTGCAAGAGCGGTCTGGCGTTCCTTGGCCTGACGCTTCTCTTCCATCTTCATCTGCTGTTCAACGGTGATAGCGCCTTCCTCGGCCATCTTACGATCCTGAAGAGTCTTCATGAGTTCTGCAGGAGGCTTCATTTCACCAATGAAGGTTCCAACGCCAACCACATTGTACTTCGAGAGTTCCTTGGAAATATATTCCTGTGCGGCCTGCTGACGCTCCTTACGGGAATTGAAGAATTCCTTCGCGTCGATAGACTGAACCGCATTTCGGAAGTAGTTTCCGATCATTGGCTCAAGAACCTGCGAAACCAACTGCTTCACATTTCCGAACTGAGCGATAATCTTAGGAGCCTCGCCGTAAGGAATGTGAATTACCTGCTGAACTTCAAGGGGGAATGTAAATCCGTCCTTAGACTGTACGGTAATCGTTCCGAGGTTGTTGTCTAGTCCATGATCTTCATGCTTGTTATTGCTCCAGTTAAGAACAATAGATGAAGTCTGAACATTCTCAACCTTAATAACGGCTGGATTGTATGGATACATGCCGGGGTTCTTAATCACATTCCAGACACCACGGCATCCTTCTTCAACAAGTTCACCGTTCTTAAATCCGTCTCCCGATACGTCTTTTCCGCGAGGTCCAACTGCAGAGAATACCACACCCACATGAGCCATGGGGACAGTAATCACGTCTTCAGTCTTGACCGAGGCGAACCATGGATTGATAATCCATGCACCAGAGCGAAGAACTTCTTGCTGTAGACCTCGGCATCCACCTCGACGGATGAATTCCTGAGGATTCTGAAAGGAAGAGTGTCCTTCAACATTGGGAGCCGCAACTTCACCTTCTTGCAATTCAACACCATCGAAAGTAGTGACGATGCCAATCTTATTTGCTGGAAGTTCAACAACCATAAGCTGGCGAGGCTCAAGTCCGAAATTCTTGCAGTTCTGCGACGTAATCACAGTGAAAAGTGCGACATTGATACGGTAAATACCAGTGGTCAACACTTCAAGTTGCTGACCCTTAGATCCACCGTTGTTGATGAATCCGCGAGCATCCTGATATGAGTTGCAAGCAACACTATCACCGAAACGTCGGCCCTTAGGTAGTTCCTTACCGTCATTTGCGATGACGAGTGCAATTTCACCCTTAGGAACAGCAACAAGATCGACCTTCTCAATACTGTACTGCCATGGCCAGTAAAAGAAATGCCATCCCGGAGACAGTGTATCCACCTGAATACCTGCTTCTCCATCGAGCGCGATGATTCGACCGTTCTGTAGGCTCTTGCCGAAATTCTTCGATACAATACCTACCTTATCTTCATTAATTACTACTAGGCCAATGGCCCATGCGAGGAATGCAATTCCCACAATAGTGGCAACTACAATACCTCCAATTACAAGTAGACTCATTCGTGTATTTCCTTTGAGAATTGTTTACGACACAATGTCTTTGACGTAGGTGGTTTCGCTGATTGCGGGACTAGTCACAACCAAATGAATACCGCCCTTTCCCTCAACTCGAAACATTCCTGCTCCGAGGTTTTCTTCTCCTGCCGCAGTCGCCGCGCCAAAAGAATTAAACGTCTTTGCTTCAGCTACATTTGTAGTGAAAAGCACCTTTTTCATTTTTCTATCTTTCTGTTATGTTATTAGTATGGAAAAGACTGACCCTTAACGACGAATCCATTAAATCCATCTGTCACTGCATCAGGCTTGTCTCCGGGTTGGTAGTGATACAGCCACATCTTGGACTTGATATTGGCCGGGAGATTCTTCAAGTCAGAATAATGAGCATGGACGCCACTCTTAAAAGGCGCAGTCTCACTATCATGGAAAATCACGTCCGCCATGTCGTAGAACTTGGTCAACTGATTCGGAGCGAATTGAGTATCTCCCGTAAAGAAGACCCTCTCACCCTGATCTTGAATCATATACCCATACGATTCGACAATCTTAAAGCCGTTCATCACATGAACAGTCTGGATAGGTCGGAATTCGATTCCTTCCCATTCAAATGTCTCATTGGGGCTGACAAGGTGAAGCGGGAAATAATCTTCCAGCTTCAACATCTTCCCTTCGACCGATTCAAGTCCTCCTGCAAGGGACTTAGTCCAAATATCGTGTAGAAGGCTTCCGACACCATATAGAGTCGGCTTATTTCCCGGAGCGAAGTATCGAGAAAAGGCCAACCACTCGACACCACCGCAATGATCTGCATGAGCATGTGTGAGCGTGAAAGCATCGATGTCCTTGGCAGAAAGACCCAATTCAGCAAGGCCAAATCGAGCATCTCCGCCAATATCGATCAGGAAATTCTTGCCATTCTTCTTCACGAGAAGATTGGACTGATAGTATTCCTTGGTGGTAAATGCGCTACCACATCCGACAAATTGAAGTTCCATGATTTACTCCTTCGAAAACTCAGGATGCTTGATTGCATCCTTAATCCCATCGACCACGGGGCCAAACCACAAGTGTCGAGTGTTTCTGAGATTCACGACTTCGGATTCCTCGGCAGGAAATACTTCAACTGCGAACACTGAACCTATTACCTCATTCTTAATTCGCTGAAGAACTTCCCATGAAATAGGGTCTTGATTAGAAGACTGAATTGCGATTCGATCTGCATACACGCGAACAGAATATCCATCAACAACGTCGATCCGGATCAATCCAA
>JBAZEQ010000100.1:0-8733 GCA_041653855.1 Ignavibacteria bacterium
GTCGTGGTAGCGAGGTACTCTTTATTGGGCTTTAGCCCATAAAATATAAAGTAATAATAATTATGAAAAATATTTTTTTTCTGTTCGTTTTGCTTATTTTCACTAATGTATTTTCTCAATCTTCTAATAATTCTGTTACGTTGAATACCGGAATTTTCTTGCCAAATACTGATTTAGGTCTTTATAATGTAGGATGGAATCTTGGAGCAGAGTATCAGAATTATTCAAAACCATGGGCTTTCTTTACAGAGCTAAATATTAATGAATCAAAAAGAAAAGAATATAAGGAATATCCCGAATTAACAAGAGAAACAAAAACTTTTATTGAATTAACGGCAGGACCGCGATATATTTTTAATATAAAAAACGTTCAACCATTTATAGATATAGGAGCAGGATTATATAATGTTCATTATTCAAGAAACGATGTACATTTTGGAATAAGTACTGGTATTGGAACTTTTATAAATATTAATAAAGAATTTGACATTATTATCAAAGCAAAATATCACCCGCATATTGTATTCGGAGATGGTGCGGGAATCGTGGATTATTTCGGGATTTACGCAGGAATAAAATATAACTTTTAAAATTTATACACTATGACTAAACAAAAACTCTCTTTTCACAAATCCCGAAGACAGGAATTATTAAAGTTAATAACCACTCGTTCCCACGCTCCAGCGTGGGAACGCAAAAATGATTCTTTAATCCTAATCTTCGGCTCAACGTTCAAACATAAATCATACGATTATGATTACCCGTTAAAACAAAACAGGAATTTCTTTTACCTGACAGGATTCGAAGAACCGAATTCAGCATTACTCCTCGCTCCGGCTGGAATAAAAGTCTCCTCAGGAAAAAATAAATTCAAAACCGTAAAAGAAATTTTATTCGTCCAGCAGAATGATAAATCACGCGAAGTATGGACAGGCAAACGTCTCGGTTTTGAAAATGTAAATTCGGAACTCGGAATCGAATACGGACAGGTTAATACAGAAATTATGAATTTCCTTACAACAAATCTTACTCCGCAAATAAACAAACTCTATATTAACATTCCCGAATTTTATGCATTAACAGGTGAGATGAAAAGAATAGTAATGGATTTGTATGAAAAACTGCACACGATGACTCCTAATATTCAGCTTATTGATGTGAATTATTTAATCGGTAAGATGCGATTCGTAAAAACAGATTTTGAAATCATAGAAATGAAACGCTCCGCAGATATATGCGTAAATGCTTTTGAAGATGCGATTACGCAGGTAAGAGCCGGAATGTATGAATTCCAGATTCAATCTGTACTCGAATATAATTATAAATCTTATGGTGCAATGGATGTTGCATTCGATACAATTGTAGCATCGGGAAATAATGCCTGCACTCTGCATTATGAAACCAATCAGGATATTCTGAAAAACGGTGATTTGGTTTTAATAGATTCAGGGGCGGAATACAACGGATACAATTCCGATATTACACGCACAGTTCCCGTGAGCGGAAAATTTTCTAAAGAACAAAAAGAAATTTATAATCTGGTTTTAAAAGTACAAAAAGATGTAATCAATAAAATAAAACCCGGTATAAAACTTACCGATTTGAAAACCTATACAAAAGATGCTCTCGCAAAAGGTCTATTGAAATTAGAAATTATAAAGAAGAAAGAAGAAATAATTAAATATTATATGCACGGAGTAGGGCATCACCTCGGGCTTGATACTCACGATGCAGTGAAAACAAACGGAGAATACGATATTCTTAAACCCGGAAATATTATTACAGTCGAACCTGGAATATATATTGCAAAAGGAAGCGATGCTCCGAAAAAATATCAGGGAATAGGTGTAAGAATAGAAGATGATATTCTCGTCACGAAAACCGGGAATGATGTGTTAACATCGGGACTCGCAAAAGAAATTGATGAAATAGAGAAAATGATACTATAATTTATTATTTAGTTTTTCAACTCGATTCTTTTATAAAATTGTGCTATTTTTAACTTAGAAACATTTAAATTTTAATTAATATGAAAAAATTTTCTCTATACCTCCTTCTTATCAGTTTCATATTTCTTTCTTTTAGTTTTATTATTTCCGATTCCCCTACGATGAATCCGGATAAATATTCAAAAGTAAAGATCTACACCAATTCACCCGGCGATATTCAAATTCTATTAGACAAAGGAATATCGGCTGATGAATTTTGGGGCAATACAAAAGATGGAATCGTATTAATTCTGAATTCTCAGGAAATGAAAATATTAAAAACATCAGGATTCAGATATGACATTTTAATAGATGATATGAATAAGTTTTATAGTGATATGCGACCCCCGACAGAACAGGAAATAAGAAAAAGCTATGAAATTATGCAAACCGATAATATCGATGGATATACGCTCGGCAGTATGAAAGGTGCTCATACTTTTTCTGAAATGGTCAGAGTGCTGGATACACTCACTTTACTATATCCTAATATTGTTTCTACTAAAATGAACCTTGGCTCTTCTCAGGAAGCAAGAACAATGTGGGGTGTGAAAATTTCCGATAATCCGAACGTAAATGAATCCGCAACCGAACCCGGAGTTTATTTTGATGGCTTGCATCATGCCCGTGAACCAATGTCTATGGAAGTTCAGATTTATTATATGTACTGGCTTTGTGAAAATTACGGAACAGACCCTATAGCAACATATCTTGTAAATAATAGGGAAATATTTTTTGTACCCTGTGCAAATCCGGATGGTTATGAATATAATCGTTCAACTGACCCAAATGGTGGAGGAGATTGGCGTAAGAATAGAAGAAATAACGGTGGAAGTTACGGAGTCGATTTGAACAGAAATTATGGTTACGGATGGGGAGTAAACAGCGGCTCGAGCGGAACACCAAGCTCGGATACATACAGAGGACCATCTGCATTCTCCGAACCGGAAACTCAAGCTATTAGAAATTTCCTGCTTGCCCGGCATCCGAATATTGGATTGTCTTTGCATTCTGTTGCAGGAGAAATTTTAAATCCTTATAGCTATTGTGATACTGCAATCAGGTACGATTTATATTCGGATTTAAGCTCTGAATTTGGTCCTACTAATAAGTATCCATATGGAACTGTTAAAGAAATGCTCGATTATTATTCAAGCGGAACAACAAGAGATTATATGCACGTTACAGGAACATACGGGTGGACTGTTGAAATATCCGGCTCGGATTTCTGGCCTGCCTCTTCTGAAATAATTCCTCTGAATAACCTTAATCTGCCTATGATGAAATACATTAGCTGGGTTGCAGGGGCTTATCCTAAAATGCAAAACTTCACCGTAGCCGGAAAAGGTTCGGTGTATAAAAATGATACACTTCAATTAAAAATTGCCGTCAGGAATAAAGGTCTTTCGAAAACATCTAAAAATGTTGTTGTAGAATTATCCACAACCTATGCAAATGCAACCCCTTTGGTTACAAGTGTAAACTACGATAGTATTCAGGTAAAACAAATAAAAGAAAATACGAATACATTCAAATATAAAATTTCGAACTCCGCTAATATCGGCGATAATATGCAAATTGTGTGCACTGTGAAACAGGAAAATGTTGTGGCATCAAAAGATACTTTTTATGTAACAGTGGGATATATCCAGACAATATTTTCTGATAATGCTGAAAGCGGAAAAGGAAATTGGACTTTTAGCGGAAACGGTAAACAATGGGATACAACTTATATGACATTCTGGAAAGGCTCGAGGTGTTTCTGCGATTCAAAAGGAGGAAATTCTTCAAACTCAACTACGAATTATTTTACTCTAAATAACGGTATTAATTTAACAGGTAAAACTAATCCTAAACTCGAATTCGCAGCGAAATGGGCAACTGAACCGGGTTTAGACTATGCAAGAATTCAGGTTAGCACTAATAACGGAACAACCTGGACAAGTTTAAACGGAAGATATACAAAATCGCTTTCCTCTCAACCGTCTTATCGTGACTTGAGTTACTGGGTATATGAGCAGGTTTCTCTTAGTACATATATCGGGCAGACAATAAAAATCAGGTTTATGTATTTTACTGATAACGGAGTTCCCGGTGATGGATTTTATTTCGATGATTTCAGAGTCGTTGATTATAAGACAACTTCGGCAGGTATTATATCTAATGGTAGTGAGATTCCAAAGAGTTTTGCTTTACATCAGAATTATCCGAATCCCTTCAATCCTGTAACAAAAATTAATTTTGATTTACCTAAAAATTCATTTGTAAAGTTAATCCTGTTCGATATTCTCGGGCGTGAGGTTTCCGTGCTTCTTAACGAAAATCTTTCTGCAGGAAAATATTCGTATGAATTGAATGTAACTAATTTATCATCAGGTGCGTATTTCTACAAACTGGAATCGGATAAATTCTCTGATGTGAAGAAAATGATAATAAGTAAGTAAATATTTTTATTTATATTAAAGCCCGTCAGATTTTTTAGGCGGGCTTTTTTTGTTTCAATTTATTTTATAAAATAATATGATACAAATCAAAAACATTTCCAAACGCTACAAAACTATCACTGCTCTCGATGATGTATCCCTTGTAATAAAACCCGGTGAATTTTTCGGACTGCTCGGTCCCAACGGAGCAGGGAAGTCCACTCTTATGAATCTGCTTGCAGGCTATATTGAGGCTGACAAAGGTAGCATAACTTTTAAAAACGATATCGTTTCACGAGAATCACTCCACATCAGGAAAAAATTCGGTCTCGCTCCGCAGTCTTTGGCTTTGTATGAAGATTTATCGGCTGAAGCAAATTTAAAGATTTTTGGTGGTCTTTATAATGTAGATAAAGACCGGATGAAAGCTTCTATAGAAGATAAATTATATACCGCCGGACTATATGAAAGAAGAAAAGATTTAGTGAAAACGTTTTCGGGCGGAATGAAACGCCGACTCAACCTCATCGCCGCATTGCTTCACGAACCTAAAGTATTGCTCTGCGATGAGCCGACTGTTGGAATTGACCCGCAATCCAGAAATGCAATTTTTGATTATCTGCTGAAAATTAATAAGGAAGGAATTACTGTAATATATACTACGCACTATATGGAAGAAGCTGAACGACTCTGTAAAAAAATTGCAATCATAGACTTTGGTAAGATTATTGCTCTTGGAACTAAAGATGAACTCCTCGATTTGCTCCCTTATAAAGAAGAAATTTTTATTGAAAAAAATACTAATGTAACCGAAAACCTAAATCTACTTGGAAGGTTCGGAGAAGTTATAACCAAAGATGATAAATATGAAATAAAACTAAATGAAGAATCAAAACTCTCGGATGTTTTTAAAATTCTGGAAAATTCAGGAATAAACTATAGGAATGTAGAATTTCAAAACCCCTCGCTTGAAGAACTCTTTTTGAATTTAACCGGTAGGAGGTTAAGAGATTGAATACTATACTTAGATTATTCAAAAAAGATTATATTCTTTTTGTAAAAGATAAAGTCGCACTCAACTTAACTTTCATAATACCGGTTGTGCTGATATTCATATTCGGAAAGGTTTTTAGCAATGCCGGAAACGGAGTTGAACATCTGAAACTTGGCTTTATAAATAACAGCACTGCTCCGGTTGCAAAAAAACTTGAAAAGATACTTGATACTACGAAAACTTTTTTACTCGTTAAAACTTTTAAAGATGATAAAGGGAATGTAATTCAGTGTGATTCAAATTTGATGAAAAATCTGATTAAAACGGGAAAATTTTCTTCCGCATTAATCATTCCCGAAGATGCGTATACAGATACTTCTACATCTTTGAAACTAAAGTTTTTCTACGACCCGAAAAATGAATTCGAAATGCAGCTTGTTAATGGTATGCTTCAGCAAATTATTATGAACCGGATTCCTGAACTTTTTAATCAAAGTATGCAAAGACAGGCTGAAACAAATCTTGGAAAAGAAAAGGGGAGTTCTTTTAATTCCGAAATTGCAAAGACAGTAAGCAGGTTCTACAAAATCGATACATCTCTAATCCTAAATCAGAATTTAAATCAAACATCGGATTCATCCGGTACTGGTGCCGGTCGGTTTTTCAAAGATATGGTCGTTATAGAAAAGCAGCAGCTTGTAGGAAAAGATATTGCAAACCCGATGGCAACTCGAAGCGTAGGCGGATGGGCAATGATGTTTTTACTTTTTACCATCACTGGTTCTGCCACCTCCCTGCTGGATGAAAAGAAAAGCGGTGTTATGATTCGAATACTGTCCGCACCTGTTACCCGTACACATATCTTATGGAGTAAATATCTTTTCAATATGTCGCTCGGAATTATTCAACTTTCTGTGATGTTTCTTTTTGGATATATTTTATTTGAAATTGATATCTTCTCGAATTTATTTAATCTCATTTTAATCGTCCTTGCCGCTTCTACTGTTTGTACGGCATTTGGAATGCTCCTTGCTTCAATTGTTAAAACCACAAAGCAGGCAGATGGCTGGGGAACATTTCTTATACTTATTATGAGTGCAATTGGCGGAGCGTGGTTTCCCGTTTCATTTATGCCCGAGTCTATACAGTTTTTCAGTAAGCTAACTTTCGTTTACTGGACTGTAGAAGGATTCATTGCTGTGCTATGGCGGCAGGCTGGTTTTATGGAAATCTGGCACTATGCAGCAATCCTATTCGGAATCTCGATTGTAGTGAACTTATTTAGTATCCATAAATTTAAAAAAGGAAATGTTTTTTAAGAACACGTTCTTTGTGTCTGCCGTTGCGAATATATTTGAATCTCTAAATATTAAACAAATACTTAACCACAAACACAAAATTTTATTTATTTGCAGAGTTAAGAAACAATTATGTAAACTATAGCCTCTTACTACCTTTTTATCTGTGTTGTATCCGTTTTATTTACCGTAGTTGAATCCTTGAAATTCTTATTCTCGCTTTCTGTTTTTTTATTTTTATCTGTTGGATTTTTAAATAATAGTACAATAGCCCCTACTATAATAACCGCCGCTACTCCAACATATAATAAGGTTTTTGTTCCATTGCTGTCTTCGTCCTGCTCTGTTGTCGGATTATTCTGGCTATCTTTTGGTTGGGTGAGTACTACATCAGTGAACAAAATACTGCATGTAAATATTAGTATAAGTGTGATTAATTTTGTTATATTGAAAAATGATTTATTATACAAAACTTTTTCTCCTTCTTTATTTCCAATTGTGAAAAATTAGAATTATCTGTTCTTAATATCAAGTCTGAAAATGTTAGTCTTTTGTATTATGTCGTTTTATTGTTATACGGTTAATAACCTAATAGACCTATAAAAATCATTTTGTTTGTTTTCACTTCTTGCCATTATTTATCCATTGAAATTACATTTATTTTTTATGATATTATCTCCTCTTTACTTTCTAAACCTTTCTTTAGTTTTTTTAGGACGAAAAGTTATAGGTATTTATGATATGACTGGTCTATATTATCCTTATATTTTGAGAAAAGTATAACATTCTCCAATATAAAATAATAATTTTGATTTGAATATTAATGATATTCTTTTGCATAAGTATCTGAAATATGAATATCTTAAATAATAATAAAAACAAATAAAAATAAATAAATTGAAAGGAAAAAAATGAGAAAATCGGTTTTAGTGCATTTAGTTTTAATATGTGTTTTTGCTTTAAGTTTGCAGGCACAGACACCACAATACTATAATATTAATGATGGATACGTAAGTAATTCATTCCCGTTTAATAGACCATTGGGAAAAGCCGTAAATACGTTATTTATGCCCGGTGATTTCAACCAGCCAACCGCTTTACCTGCCGGAAAAAAGATTACGAAGATTTATTTCCGTATATCAGTTGGAGGTACAAGAACTTTTACTGATTTGCGTATACTTCTTGCTCAAGATACACTTACACTTTTAACAAGAGGTTCGTTTTACACCGGACCATATGATACTGTTTATTATCAGGCATCTACTAATTTAACCGCAACTGCAAACGGATGGATGAGTGTTACTTTAAATCATCCATATATTTATGATATTACTAAAAGTTTAATAATGTTTGTAGAGCAATGTGGTTCAACCGGTTCCGGTATTTCTGTTTATAATACAGATTTACCAATCGACGGTGTCAGAAGAGTCTGGTCTATAGGGGGATGTCCATTTGTCCCTTCGGCTACCAGTGATTCTTCTGTTGTAAATCTTGGACTGGATGTTGAATCGGCTTTATCAGTAAATACGCAAACTGAAATTGTGAATGAATATTCTTTAAGTCAAAACTATCCTAACCCGTTTAACCCTGTAACCGAAATCAGTTATGCACTGCCTAAGTCCGGATTGGTTACATTAAAGGTTTATGATTTACTTGGAAAAGAAGTTGCAACTCTTGTAAATGAAGTAAAGAATGCAGGAAGTTATTCCATTAATTTCGATGGAGCTTCGGTTTCGAGCGGTATGTATTATTATAAATTGGATGTAAATGGATTTGTTTCAACTAAAAAAATGATGTTGATTAAATAAAACTGGATTATATAAAAAAAGAAAAACCTCAGGATTTTTTAAAACCTGAGGTTTTTTTTTATAAAAAATATTTATCTGTTATCTGTTATTTATTATTTATTATCTATTATTTGTTATTTGTTAATATGTCTTAAGCTCTCCGATTTCATTTTCCACCGCGTGCAAAATATCTCTGCTTTTCACACACGCCATCATATTATTATGGTCTTTGAATAGCGGACG
>JBAZEQ010000101.1:0-8715 GCA_041653855.1 Ignavibacteria bacterium
TTCAAGAGAAGGGACATTTTGAGAAAATATAGATATACTGGAATCATTTACATTCGATTCAATATTTTTCAAATAAAATATTTTATATTCTCCAATTTCTTCGTTCTTGAAGTTCATTTTTCTTAGTTTATCCACATAACCGTCGCTTTTCACAACTGCCATCGATATTTTATTTTTTTCGAAGTATCTTTTTATATCGAGTATGTTTAATTCTTCGTCAGATAATTGACTTTTTTTCTTTTTTGATTTTTTTTCTTCGATTTTTAAAGACGGGAAATTTCCGAGAACAAACTTAGATGGATTATTCGAAAGGGTTTGAACTGCAAAGACATCGTAATATCCTTCAATTTCCTCGAAATAAATTTTTTCGTCTTTATTAAAATTTTTTTCTATTTGATTTTTTAGTAACACCCCAGTCTCTATAGTATCGACACGGAACGATTGAGGGAAGTAATAGCACCAAATATAATTTACTAAAATTATTGTAATTAAAAAAAGTGTAGCTAAAATTTTTCTATATTTAAACACCTGATAAACTGCAAATGGTAAAAAAAGTATTGCATTAATCACAATATATCTGGAAATCATATTCGTCCCGCCTGTACCTGCGAGACCCTGTAACATTAATAATCCCAATTCGGCTATATTAAACATTGCAAAATATATTGCGATTTTAGGGAAATTACCATTAGGTTTAAAAATACATCTTGCAAAATCCCATGATACCTTAACCGATAATACAGTCGTAATCGGGGCGATATAGAACAAGAATGTAGGATATTGAATTAACCTCTGTAAATACTTTACCGTATTGTAATCTTCATAAATCTTGTTTGTTTCCTTTGCGAAATAAAACACTTCCTTGTAATCAATATAATTTAAAACCAGCCAGAATATTACAGTCGAAAAAGAAATCAGCGATATTAAAATATTTTTTGTAAGTTCTTTACTTAATTTCTTTTCTTTCCTGATTTCTGAAACAATGAATAACACGAAAACTATACTAAATAACCAGCCTTCATACCGGAATAAATTTGATAAAGCAAATGCAACTGCACTTAAAATTAGAAATAAAAGTTTACTTTCCGAGTTCTTCCATTTAATAAAATAATACATTCCTGCTACCACAAAGAAAAAGAATATAGATTCGGGTAAACCCGATATACTCAGCCATACCTGAAAAGGGAACACACAAAATATCAAAGAGGAAAAAAAAGCAATTCTCTTATCAAAACACATTTCTATTAAATTGTAAAAATAAAATAAAGTCAGGGCAGAAAAAATTATATTTACTGCTGTAGCAGATATGAATAAATTTTTAATAAACAACATTGCAATACCGTTAAACCAGAAATGTCCCGAAAGCCATACACCGGAATGAATTTCCGGTTTTTGCAACCATTCGAACGATTTTACAGTTCTGCAAAAATCATCTGCCGATAGCCAGTTATAACCGTTTTGAAAAAGTGAAATCTGGAGAAGGGTTTTTATTACAAACAATAAAATAAAAATCAGATATTTCCTCGAAGAGAAATATTCGATTACAAATTTTGATTTCGATGTAATATTTTTATTTAACTCTAAAACGTTCACTTTTGTAATTTTATTCTGAATGTCGTACCTTCTTCTATTACGGAATCGAGTAAAAATAATTTTCCTTTATGATAGTCATCAATAATCCTTTTTGCTAAAGATAAACCCAGACCCCATCCCCTTCTTTTAGTTGAATAACCGGGACGAAAAATGTCTTTTTTAAATTTTTTATCTATTCCTTTACCGTTATCCGTAACATCAACAATAACATCTTTTCCTTTATCCGCTATTTTAAATTCTATCGAGCCGGTACTTTTATCTATTGCATCGAGGGCATTTTTCAACAAATTTTCTATTACCCATTCAAAAAGGTCACGGTTAATTTTCACAAAAATATTTTCTTTTGTTAATATATCTACTGTTACTTTTTTCTTAACTTTTCCGTCGGTGCTGACAAGCGAGGGAATCCTTTTTTCGAAATAACGACAAACACCATTTATAACTTCTGTAATATTTTCTTCAACAAGTTTTGGTTGAGAGCCTATTTTAGAAAACCTCCCTGTTATCTTTTTCAGTCTTTCAAGGTCTTTATCAATTTCGGTTGTCAGGCTTTTAAGTTCTTCGGATTTATCTTTTGTATCTTTCAGCATTTCCAGCCAACCGAGCAAGGATGACAACGGAGTTCCAAGCTGGTGCGCCGTTTCTTTGGATAACCCGACCCACAAATTGCTTTGTTCGTGCTTTTTAATATATGAGAAACCTATATAACCGAGAAAAATAAAAATTCCTGCTATAAAAAATTCGAAGAAAGGTAAATACTTTAGTTGAGTAATTAAATCCGATTGACCGTAGTTTACATAACTTAAAATCAACGAATCATTATAAGTAACCTTCACGGGCGGATTAATTTCTTTCATTTCTTTTGCGGATTGGAGCAGAATCTCATTACGTTTTTTTGCATTCAGTAGGGTTGTATCGATTTCAACATTTTTATAAAACTCAACATTCTTATAATCTTTATCGGTTGCTATTATAGGAAAATCAATCTGCAATATAATTTCATTGAATATAAAATTATATTCACCTGTTGCGCTTGTATCATTCGCAATATATTCCAGAGATTTCGCATATAAGTCCACAATCTGCGCTTCCCTTTTCTGGATTTTATTTATGAGGGTTTGTGTATAATATAATATACCCAAAGCAATTAAGACACCGCTCAATAATAAAGCAATCTTTATATTTAATGAACCAAATTTATTCATTACATATTACATCATAGTGATTTAAATTACATAAAATATAGCAAATAAATAATACTTTTGTCAAGAAAACTTTATATATTAATAATACTGTTTTTAGTTTTAATTGTATCCATAATAATCTCAATATTATCAGGAAGCAGTTTTATTCCCCCGGATATACTATTAAATATTAATTCCCCTGCAAATGAAATCAGCAGAAAAATAATATTCGATATCAGACTCCCCAGAATTCTTAATGCTATTGCCGTCGGGGCATCACTATCCTGCGCCGGAATAATTTTGCAATCTTTACTCAGAAACAACCTTGCAGAACCCGGATTACTTGGAATTTCTGCAGGAGCAGGATTCGGAGCTATAATACTTTTTATACTTCCATATCCTTTTGTTTTTTCATTATTAACACCAGTTTCATTTATCTTTGCCATAATTACCACAATAATAATATTTAATATCGCAAAAGGATTAAACAACAAATATACTAATTTTTTATCATCAAATAAAATCATCTTAGCGGGAATAGCCATAAATGCCTTATTATCATCACTTAACGGATTTTTTCTGCTGGTTTCGGGTAAAAATCTGACACAGATAATTTACTGGCTAAGCGGTGGTTTATCAGGCAGAGGTTGGAATGATTTTTATTCTACAATTGGATTCGTAGTTGTAGGTTTAATAGTTTCAATCCTGCTATCAAAAGAACTGAATGTATTGAATCTTGGTGATGAACTTTCTATTTCGCTTGGCTTAAATATTAAAACCGTTCAGAAAATTTCTATCGCTGTGTCTTCTTTACTTGCGGCTTCTGCGGTTTCGATTGCAGGAATTATTTCTTTTGTTGGTCTCGTTGTTCCGAACATTTCGAAATTATTAATTGGTAATGACAGCAGGTATAATATTCCCTGTACGATTTTACTTGGCTCTGTATTTTTATTGCTATCGGATACGATTGCGAGGACTATAATATCCCCCGCGGAGATTCCGGTGGGTATAGTAACATCCTTTATCGGTGCTCCCATTTTTATATGGTTAATTTTAAAAAGAGGTAATAATTATTAATATGAATCTATCAGACACAATAACTGCGATATCGACTCCGATTGGTGAAGGAGGAATTTCAGTAATACGGATTTCAGGTGGAAGAACATTTGATTTAATTGAAAATATTTTTTATAAGAGTTCAGACAGAAATAAAAAATTAAAAATTTCAGATTCATCTTCTCATACAATTCACTTCGGATATTTATTCAATGAAAATAATTTGGTTGACGAAGTTTTAATTTCGATTTTCAAAAAGCCGAATTCATATACGGGTGAAGATACAATTGAAATTTCTTCGCATGGAGGAGTTCTGGTAACACAAAAAATTCTTTCAGTAATTTTGAAAAGCGGCGGTCGTCTGGCAGAGCCGGGAGAATTTACAAAGCGGGCTTTCTTGAATAAACGGCTCGACCTCTCGCAGGCGGAAGCGGTTGCGGATTTGATTAAAGCAAAAACGGATTTGGCTCTTGAATCCTCATTAAAGCAACTTGAAGGTTCGTTATCATCTTATATAAGTACAGTCAGGCAGGAAATTATTGATGCGACTTCTTTAATTGAACTTGAACTCGATTTCTCCGAAGAAGGTCTTGAATTTGTATCAAAGGAAGAATTTAAGAAAAAAATAGATTCGCTGATAGAAAAATTAAATAATATCATTTCATCTTACATATCGGGGAAAATTATTCGCGACGGGATAAACCTTGTAATCACGGGAAGAACCAACAGCGGGAAATCTTCGCTCTTTAACGAGTTATTAAAATCCGATAGAGCCATAGTCAGTGAAATATCAGGAACAACAAGGGATTACATTCAGGAAAATATTATTATGAACGGAATTTTATTTAACCTTATAGATACAGCCGGAATACGCGAATCACAGGATTTAATCGAGACAGAAGGAATAAAAAGAAGTTTTCAGAAAATCGAAGAAGCGGATTTTGTGCTTTACCTGATTGATTCATCTGAAACCGATAAATTCATAAACAAAGAAATCGAGTTTTTCAAAAATAAATTCGACCCGAAGAAGTCCTTACTTGTTTTTGCGAAAAATGACATTAAAGATTTAAAAGAAAAAGGAATTACAATTTCAATTTTTAATGATGCATCTCTTTATAAGCTGAAGCAAAAAATCACGAACAAGATAAAAGAGAGTTCGGTTCAAAAATCAAGCAGTGAAATTATACTTACAAACTTAAGACATAAAATATGTTTAGATAATGTTATATTATCTCTAAAACAGGTAGTTGAAAGCATAGACAAAAAAATGAGCGGGGAGTTTATTTCGGTTGATTTGCGAAATGCCCTGAACTATCTCGGCGAAATAACAGGCGAAGTTACAAACGAAGAAATTTTAAATAATATTTTTTCGAAATTCTGTATCGGGAAGTGATATTTTATATTTTTTAACCATTAAAGAAGATGCACAAAATGTCTAAATCCAAATATCTCTTTTATATTTCAATTTTATTTTTATTTTTTAATAGTTCGGTATTTTCCCAAACGGCGGAAGAATATTATCAAAGTGGACTCGATAAAAGTACAGAACAGGATTTTGAAGGTGCGATTTCGGATTTTAGCAAAGCAATTGAATTAAAACCGAATTACACAGAAGCATATCTGTACAGAGGGGAATCAAAAAGTGATTTGGGGAAATTTTATGAAGCCATTTATGATTTCGAAAAAGTAATTGAATTAGATACAAATAATTTCAGTGCCTATTTTTATAAAGGACATGCAGAATTTGTTTTAAGGAAATACGAAGAAGCATTAAAAGATTGTGATAAAAGTATTTTAATAAGACCGGATTATGATATGGCATTTTTTTTCAGAGCAAAAATAAAGAAAGAGTTAAAAGATTTCCCGGGTGCAATTTCCGATTGTGACAGAGCAATAGAACTTTCACCAAAATTTTTTCCATATTATACACAAAGAGGTGTAAACAAAATATTATCAGGAGAAAATGAAGAAGGATGTAAAGACATCAGAAAAGCAATTGAACTCGGTGAAAATCCAATAACAGTGAAAGATATTACAGATACATATTGCAACCAAAAATAAATTTTATGTACAAAATAATTTTTATTTCAATAGTATTTCTTTTCATCTCCTGCAAGACGAAATCTTCTCAAGTTGATAAGCCCGTTGAAGTAATAAAGGCGGTGAAAGCAGGCGATACGATTTCATTCGATTATGAAAGCAGAATTAATGAGCTGAAAAAATTGCTTTCGGATGATTTCATTTTTAAATCATTTTCCTGTTTTGTGATTGTGAGTAATATGGGTGAAGAAGAAACTCAAAGAATAATTGATAATACAATCACAAGCGCGGAGGAATGTTTTTATAATGACTATTTTGAAAAAAAGCCTGATGAACTGATTACAATTTTTCTTTTTAAAGATGATAAAACTTACAGGTCCTGGGCGAAAAAACTTTATGATGATACCGACCTTTCGAGATTTGGATACTATAAGCCGTCAAAGAAAACAATGCTGATGAATATCAGTACAGGCGGAGGAACACTTGTTCACGAAATGACTCACGCATTTGTCCGATATGATTTTCCCGATATTCCATCGTGGTTTAACGAAGGACTCGGCTCGCTCTATGAAAGATGCTCGATGAATAATAAAGAAATTCTCGGACATACGAATTGGCGTCTGCCCGAACTAAAGGATGCGATTGCAAGTAATTTGTATAACTCACTTGAATGGCTTGTTAATACAGACGACGAAGTATTTTACGGATACGAAAGCTCTCTGAATTATTCACAAGCAAGATACCTTTGCCAATATTTACAGGAGAAAAAACTTTTAAAAAAGTTTTATAAAACTTTCAGGGATAATTACGAAAAAGATAAAACAGGAAAAACTTACTTAGAAGAAATCACTAAAATGAAGCTTGCAGATTTGGATTTTGTTTATGTAGAATGGGTTAAATCTTTGAAGGAATAATATAGCTTTTCCAATTTTGTCATACCTGCACGCTCCTAGCAGGTATCGCTTTTAAATAAGAAAAACGAGATCCCTGCCAAAAACATGCAGGGATGACAGATGTTATTCCATTATTCCAATGCCGGGTAGAATGGGTTAAATCTTTGAAGGAATAATAAAGCTTTTCCAATTTTGTCATACCTGCACGCTCCTGGCAGATATCGCTTTTAAATAAGAAAAACGGGATCCCTGCCAAAAACATGCAGGGATGACAGACGTTATTCCATTATTCCAATGTCGGGTAGAATGGGTTAAATCTTTGAAGGAATAATATAGCTTTTCCAATTTTGTCATACCTGCGTACTCCTGGCAGGTATCGCTTTTAAATAAGAAAAACGGGATCCCTGCCAAAAACATGCAGGGATGACAGATGTTATTCCATTATTCCAATGCCGGATTGAAGGAATATAAAATTCCCCCACAAATTTTTCAATTTAATTCTCAATTTTTAACAGGTATATTATAAAAAATAAACTAATAAGGGAGTCATATATGCCAATAGTAATCACAGGTAAAAATCTGAAAATAGAAGACGTTTACAATGTCGCAGTAAGGAACCAAAAAGTCGAATTACACCCGGATGCCGTCCAACGAATTATTAAATGCCGCGATTTCCTTGAAAAAAGAATCGTAGCAAAAGAAATTATGTACGGTGTTAATACAGGAATTGGTGAGCTTGCAAATGTAGTTTTGAACGATGAACAGGTAAAAGAATTCCAGAAATATTTAATTTACAATCACGCCGCAGGTATAGGCGAGCCATTTCCAATCGAAGTTGTCCGAGCTGCAATGCTTGCACGTATAAACGTACACGCAAACGGCAATTCAGGATGCCGCCCTGTAATTACCCAAACCTATGTGGATATGCTGAATAAAGGCGTTGTACCCGTAGTATGTACTAAAGGCAGTGTGGGAGCTTGCGGAGACCTTTCCCCGATGAGCCAGATTGCTCTCTCGCTGATGGGTGAAGGTGATTCTTTTTACAAAGGCGAAAGAATGACAACGAAAAATGCACTCGGTAAAGCCGGAATTCCTATTCCCGGATTACAGGCACGCGATGGACTTGCAGCAATTAACGGCTCGAATGTAATGAACGGAATAGCTTGCCTTGAGATTTACGAAATCGAAAGCTTCCTTAAACAAGCGGAAATTGCCTGTGCTATGACTTTAGAAGCCCTTATGGCAAATATGAAACCTTATGATACACGCTTGCATCAGTTGCGTGGATTCAGGGGTGCAGTTACCTCTGCAGAAAATATAAAAAGAATGATAGACGGTTCAGACCTTCTCGGAAAAGTGAAAGTGAAAGTTCAGGATGCATATTCAATGCGTTCAAGTCCGCAGGTAATAGGTGCCGCACGCGACCAGCTAAGATGGACACGGGAGCAGGTTGAAATCGAACTTAACGGGGTCGGAGATAACCCGATATTTTTACCCGATGACGAAGTAGTTTTAACGGGTGCAAATTTTCAAGGCTCACCCATCAGTGTTCCTCTCGATATGCTTGGAGCGGCTGTAACTATGGTTTGCGTTTTATCGGAACGAAGACTTAATCGATTGCTTCATCCGGCATTGAGCGTAGGACTTCCGGCATTCCTTACAAAAGGAGCAGGAATGTTTTCGGGACATATGCTAAGCCAGTACACAGCTGATATGATGATAGTAGAACAAAAAATTCTCTCAGCCCCGGCTTCGATACAGTCAATTCCCGCCGCCGCTGACCAGGAAGATTTCGTAAGTATGGGGATGAATACAGCACTTAAAACAAGACAGATTATAGAAAATGCTTATGGCATACTTGGAATCGAATTCATTGCCGCCGCACAGGCAATAGATTTCCGTGAATACAGCGTTGGCAAAGGAACTAAAGCGGCTCATGCGGCAGTTAG
>JBAZEQ010000102.1:0-8676 GCA_041653855.1 Ignavibacteria bacterium
GTTAATACAGCAGTGCCAGATAAATTCTCGCTTTCGCAAAATTATCCAAACCCGTTCAATCCTTCTACAAAAATTAAATTTGAAATCCCAAAATCAACTTTTGTTAGAATTACTGTGTTCAATTCATTAGGACAACAGATTTCTGCCCTTGCTAATCAAAATGTCCCGTCAGGTACTTATGAAACTGAATTTAACGGGGAAAATTATCCAAGTGGAATATATTACTATAAACTCGAAACACCATATTTCACTCAAACAAAAAAAATGCTGATGATAAAATAGTCCGCTATTGAGTATTAAGTATTGTACATTGAACATTGGTAATTTGTACTCTGTCTAAGATCCGCCGTGGCGGATGGCAAAGCTCTTACCCTCCCCCCTCAAACCCCTATAAACTCTCACTTCTTTCTCCGAATGATATTACCTTAAGTATTTCATTTTTGTTATTTTACACTAAAAATAGATATCAATCCCTTTAAGAGGGAATTGAAAAATTGTGTTTTTTTTTGCGTGTAAGATGTACTTATCCGCAATTGTTCTTAATAATCCTGAAAAGACATCAGTGAAAACCCCGTCCTTTCCACCTGCCACCGCAGGTCGGGAATGACAAAAATGTCGTGTACTTTGATAATAAATTCGCTATGCTCTTTTTCATTATATATTTTGATAATTAATCATATATTAATAGTATGTGGAATATTAATATTTATTCGTTTATACTGCTTTTTAATTCACTTCTGACTATCGTTCTTGGAATTAATATAGTTTTGAAAAAGAAAGTTAAGGGCAAGGTATTTTTTTCTTTGTTAATGGTTTCAATTTTTATCTGGTCTTTGACCGATTCTCTTGGACTGGCGACTAATAATTTAGCTAATAAAATTCTATTTGCTAAAATTGCATATTTCGGTGTGGCTTCTACAGCTCCTTTATTTTTTCTTTTCTTCTATAATTTCCTGCAGGGTGATAAGAAACTTAACACACGGAAAACAATTGCAATTTGGATAATTCCTTTGGCTATTTTAATACTCGCTTTTACGAATGAATATCATTTACTTATCTGGTCTACTGTTACCCCACTACCCGGAACGAACGGTGAATTAGCTGTTTTTGAACACGGGATTGGAGTATATGTAAATATGCTCTATTCGTATTCATTAATATTATATGTAGTATATTTATTATTTAAAATTGCATATCTATATCGCCAGGTATACAGGAAACAGGCAATAATTATGATTATAGCCACACTTGTTCCTTTATGCGGTAATTTTTTATATGTGTTTAAACTAAATCCTTTTCCTTCTGTGGATTTGACTTCGATTTTGTTTACGGTTTCCGCTTTTATGATAACCTGGGGATTAACAAGTTATAGATTTCTCGATACAAAACCTATTGCTCACGGAAAACTTTTTTTGAATATGTCCGATAGTGTGTTAGTACTCGATGGCTACTTAAATGTTGCTGATGTAAATCCGTCACTTGAAAAATTATTCGGATTACAGGGCTTAATAGGAAAAAATGTAACAGAAGTTTTTCAGTCATATCAGGGGCTTTCAAAAATATTAAGTAGTAAAGAAGAAAGTATAAACGAGATTCCGATTAATATTAACGGGAAGAATTTATGGCTCGATGTAAGAACAAATACTTTACTCGATTTGTATAAGGATATTATAGGTATGCTTATAGTTATAAGAGACATAACTGAAAATAAAAATGCCGAAAATATTATAAAAGAATCCGAAAAGAATTTAAAGGATATGGTTGCGACTAAAGATAAATTTTTCTCTATAATTGCACACGATTTGAGAAGTCCTTTCTCTGCATTACTTGGTCTTTCAGAAGTATTCAAAGATGATATCGAAACATTAACCGATTACCAAAAAAAGGATTTTGCCGATTTGATTTACAGGTCGGCTAAATCAACATATAAATTGATTGAAAATCTACTCGAATGGACACGCTTACAAACAGGAAAATTTGAATTAATAAATGAGAACCTGGATTTATGGCAAATATCCTCTGAAATTTGTAATGCATTGATTGTGAATGCACAGAAAAAAAATATAGTAATTAATAACAAAATACCAAAGGGGACTATAATCTTATCGGATAAAAATATGTTGAAGTTGTTGTTTAATAATCTGATTACTAATGCGATCAAGTTTTCCTATAAAGGCGGTGAAATTTATTTGAAATCGGAAAAAAGAGATGATGGAATAGAGATATCCGTATCGGATTCTGGTACCGGTATAAAGAAAGAGTATATGGGAAAAATATTTAGAACCGATATTTCATTTTCAATGAAAGGAACCGAAAAGGAAGAGGGGACTGGTTTAGGTTTAATTCTGTGTAAGGAAATTATCGAAAAAACAGGAGGAAAGATTTGGGTAGAAAGTGAAGAAGGTAAAGGAAGTATTTTTAGAATACTAATTCCGCAGACAACATCGAATCATGAGTAATATACTTAGCGTTAAATATTCTTCATATTCCAAATATGATATAAACAAGGGAATCGAATCGTTAGATTAATTTTAAACACTGAAACTTTCTTTTGTATAGTGAAAAATCAAAATTACTCTTATATTATATAAAATCATTTTTATGTCAACAAAATTCGTACATACAAACATCATAGCAAAAGACTGGAAGAAACTGACTCAATTTTATATCGATGTTTTCGATTGCACTCCCACTCTACCTGAAAGAGATTTGTCGGGTGAATGGCTCGATAAAGGTGCAGGTTTAAAAAATGCTCATTTAAAAGGTATGCATTTGAAATTACCCGGCTGTGGAGTGGACGGACCGACACTCGAAATTTATTCCTACTCGGAAATGGAAGATAAACCGGATAAGATTTTTGCTAATCGTACCGGCTTCGGGCATATAGCATTCAGAGTTGATGATGTAAAAGAGATTTCCGAAAAAGCTTTAATGTATGGCGGAAATAAACTGGGTGAAATCAGTAATCACAAAGTTGAAGGAGTTGGTAATCTTACTTTTATTTATATGACCGACCCCGAAGGTAATATAATCGAAATTCAAAAATGGGAATAAAATTCATCTTTATTCTTTGTGTGTTCTTTGCATCCCGCCCTGTCGGGATAACATTTAACATTAAATAAAATATGATTCCAAAAATCTTAGACATACTTAGAATAATCTGCGTTTCTGCCGCTTTCTTTTTCGGATATCTGGTTGGATTTAAAGACGGATTCAATCCGCAGGCACAATTACATTTTATGATACCAATTATTGTTACGGCTATTGCAGGTTTATCCGGTATCGAAGGACTTTTTTTCGGAAAGCAGTCCGCAGAAGCAAAAGGCTTCGAGGTCGGAAGTAACTACCAGCGTCAATCCGCAATAGCTTTGCTGTCTTATGCTGTAGTTGCAATATTAGTTTTTATATTAAATTGGGGAATCATTGCCGAGCTAACTATTTTATTTGCATTTATGTTCTTCTTAATATTTTCGGGAATAAATCATCTGGTTGATGCGGTTAAACGAGAAAATTATAAATGGCAGAATATCAATCGTCCGATAATCACAATCCTTTTAATTGCAGGTATTATATATCCGGTTATAGCAGTACTAAAAAACTTATAAAATAATATTGGATATTTTAAATAGCTGATGCAAAAAGTAAAACCCGTAATACCAGCGTCTTAAAATAACGACGTACAAAACTGGTTTTCTCTTATTTTTTTCTCTTCACAAACTCGCTATGATTTTTATGTATGGTCGTTACGCATTCCCATGAATATATTAATTACCTATAAACTGAGATTGCGTAACGATATTTTTATCAACTATCTATTTAACAAGCATCATCTTTTTTGTTACTGAAAAATTTTCTGCTGTCAGTCGGTAAAAGTATATTCCGCTCGAAAATTTACCTGCATTAAAATCCGCCGTATGAAATCCTGCATTTCTAAATTCATTATTTAATACCTTTGCAACTTCTCTGCCAGAGATATCGAAAATCACCATAGATACTTTACTATCAGCCGGAAGCTCAAAATCTATTTTAGTAGTCGGGTTAAACGGATTTGGATAATTTTGTGATACCGAATATTTATTTGGTAATCCGATTTCAATATAAGCATTTAAATCAAAATATTCATAATTTCCGTTGTTATCTATTTGTTTAAGCCTGTATTTATATTTTCCGGTATTCAGATTATCATCGGTGAAATTGTATGATTTCTGTTGGGTTGTTGTGCCACTTCCTTTTACAAATCCTTCTGTTTCAAAATTACCTATAACCCCGTTTTTATCTAATGATGCTCTCAGTACATCAAAACCTTTATTATTATTTTCCGATGTTGTAATCCAGCTTATTGTAACATTTCTGCCTGAAACCGTGCTGTAAAGTGATTGCAAACTAACAGGTAAAGAGCCCTGCTCACCGCCTGTAAAAGTGCTGAAACTTGTCAATCCAGATGTTGTGAATATGTTCGATGTTGTATTAGGTTGCCCGAGTATTGTCCATACACCCTCATCGTATTTGGCAAAATATAATAGGTTTTCTGTTCCTGTTACATCTGCATTAAGGTAGTTAATCGTAATATTGTATGCAAAAGAATTCAAACCTGACGGAAAAACTGTCCAGGCTCTCTTTAAATAATTCATTGTACTTGTATTATTTGCATCTTTTTGATTCTTCATATTTACTGCAATATAAGCTGATGAATTAGCACCTGATGTAAGATTAATTGTTACAGGTGAATATTCATCTGTACCTCTCGTATCACCTATGGGGAAAGTATATGATTTATTACTTGCTGTTTTAAGTTTTAGTCTACCGAAATTTGTTCCGTCATCCAGTACAATCATTTTTGTTGCACCCGGCGAGGCTACGCTGATATTACCATTTACGGTTAATGTATCGTTCAATGTATATATCAACCCGCTTGTAAGAGTGAGTGTATTATCTACCGTTACATTTGTGGCAAGATTTAATCCTCCGGTCTTATTAATAGTAAGGTTATTAAATACTATATTACTCCCTAAAATATTTCTAAGAGAACCACCATTAAAATTAACTGTGTTATTTGCTCCTTGAGTAAAAGTACCAAGATTTGTTAAATCTCCTGCGATATAAATTGTTTGATTTACACCGCTTGTCGAAGTCAAAACTCCATTACTTGAGATATAAATATATCCTGATATTGAACCTGTAACCGAAAGAGATCTTGTGTTTCCATCAAATTTTAAAGTAGCAGAGTTTACTCCGCCCTGTCCTATTGTCAAATTCCTGCATACTGCGTTAGTATTGATAGTAACTGTATGCCCGTCGGAAATTATTACTTGCGAACTTGAACCCGGCACCGCACCACCGTTCCAAGTACTTGGAGAATTCCAGTTTCCGCTATTCTTTGAAGTTATTTGTGAAAATGAATCGGTAGAAAATAGTATTACCGATGTACTGATTAAAGAAAACAAAATAAGTTTTTTCATTCTATTGTTTATTATTTTTTAAATTATTTATAAATTCTTATTCCATTCTAAATGCAGGTTATTCAACAATTTGCATATTCTCCAATTGCCATCTTATCGTTATATACTTACGGTTAATATCTTACATTAAATCTGTTTATTTTTAGATTAATAACTAATTTAAAAATAGTTTATCTATTATGTTTTACAAACTGTAATTCAAAATACGGTTTGTAGGAGGAATAAACGGTTAATACAAGTTGTAATTGACACTACAATAAATTGAATATAAATCTTAAAATATTTCTTCATTATTCAATGCTAATAATTATTTTAAGTATTTATCTCTTTAATTTAACATTTAACATTTATAATTTACAATTAAATCAGCCCCGTTAGGCTAATGGATAAACCGGCAGGTTCCGGTCCTGTCTTTAGAGGTTCGAATCCTCTACGGGGTACTACAATCAATGTTAAATGTTAAATTTCAAATGTTAAATTGACTAAAAATATTTATTGGATTTTCTTTTTTTTTATTTGAGATTTAGTATTAAACATTTAACATATAACATTTAACATATAACATTTAGCATTTAACATTTAGCATTTAACATTTAACATTTAACATTTAAAATTAAATATTATGCCTATTTACGAATCTTTTTTAATGGAGTTAAACGAAGAAGCAAAAGCAACAAGGAAATTGCTCGAACGAGTTCCGGAAAAATCATTTGATTGGAAACCACACGAAAAATCTTTTACACTTATCCGTCTTGCTTCACACGTAGCTGAATTACCCGGATGGATTTCATTTATTTTGGATTCAGACGAACTTGATTTTGGTAAATACAACTATATCCCGCCTGAAATTTTCAAAACATCCGATTTAATAAAACTACACGATGAATGTGTTGCAAAAGCAATTAAATCTCTTGAGAGTGCTAATGATGAAGAGTTTTCAAAAAACTGGACTATGAGAAATAATGAGATAGTGTATTTCTCTCGTCCTAAAATTACTGTTCTCAGGGATTTCTCTTACAATCATTTATATCATCACAGGGGGCAATTAACTGTATACCTGAGATTGCTCGATGTACCATTGCCGGGAGTCTATGGACCTACCGCTGATGAAAAAATTATGTAAGAACAACATAGTAAAGATTAATATTATTTTTATTTATTCATTTATGCATATGAAGACACTAAATTCGGAATTAATCGCTCCGTGCGGTATGAACTGTGCATTGTGTTGCAGCTACCTTGCTTATAAAAATGATTTGAAATCAAAAGGAATAAATCATACTTATTGCAAAGGATGCCGTCAGCAAAATAAAATATGCTCCTGTATAAAAAAGAAATGTAAATTAATTAATAAGGATGAAATTGACTATTGTTATGAATGCAATGAATATCCGTGTAAAGCAGTAAGCCAACTCGATAAAAGATACACAACATTTTACAGGATGAGTGAAATTGAAAATCTTAATTTCATTAAAGAATTCGGTATTAAAAAATTTCTCAAGCAACAGGAAAAAAAATGGAAATGCGAAGAGTGCGGAGAGTTGATATCTTGCCATAATGGGATTTGTTACAGTTGCGGTATTGATAAATTGAAAAATAAAAAAAGAAGATACAGGTGGGAGGATTAAATATTAATATGGAGGCATTCAGAAAATATGGTAATGTTCCATTAAATGTAGCTGTAATCCACGGCGGTCCTGGTGCCCCGGGATATATGAAACCTGTTGCTGAAGAATTATCGAAAATCTCCGGTATTATAGAACCATTACAATCCGCTAATACTATAGATGGACAGGTTGAAGAATTAAAAAAAATATTAAAAAATAATTGCAGTCTTCCCGTTACTTTAATCGGGCATTCATGGGGTGCGTGGCTAAGTGTGATATTCGCTTCTGAGAATCCTGAGTATGTAAAGAAAATAATACTAATCAGTAGCGGACCATTTGAAGATGAATATGCACAGAATATTAATGAAACGAGAATAAACCGGCTTACCGAAAAAGATGTTGCTGAATTGAATAAATTGAAAATTGAGCTTACTAAATCCAAATTAGAAAATAAAAAAGAAGTATTTAAAAAATTTGGTGATTTAAGCTCAAAAGCAGATTATTTTAAACCTATAAGTTTTCCAAATGATATTATAGATTATCAACCTGATATTTTCCAGACAGTTATGAGGGAAGCTTTATATTTACGAAAAAGCGGAAAACTCCTAAGGACGGCAGGAAGGATGAATTGTCCTGTGGTTGCAATTCACGGAGATTATGACCCCCATCCATATAAGGGAGTTGAAGAACCACTTTTAAAAGTAATTAAAGATTTTCGTTTCTTTTTATTAAAAGAATGTGGTCACTATCCGTGGAATGAAGTTAAAGCAAAAGATAAATTTTACGAAATTCTTATGAAAGAATTATAAATATTTTTTTAATATAAAATCACCTGCCTTATTAAATGCTTTTCCCCTGTGCGATATTGAATTTTTTTCTTCATCCGGCATTTCAGCGTATGTTTTGTTGAACCCATCAGGAATAAAAAGCGGGTCATATCCAAAACCTTTCTTACCGAATTTTTCTAAAGTAATTTTTCCTTTACAAATACCTTTAAAGAAATGATATTTGTTGTCGGATTCATAAAAACATATAACAGTCTCAAAATAAGCATTCCGCTTTCCTTCGGGAATATCTTTCATACTTTCTAAAAGCTTTATGCAGTTATCATCGTAAGTTGCATTTTCACCTGCATATCTGGAAGAATACACCCCCGGTTTTCCTTTCAGGGCTTCAACAAATAAACCTGTGTCATCTGCTATAGTCGGTATCTTTGCGATTTTAAATATCTCTTCCGCTTTTTTTATTGCATTTCCTTCGAGGGTATCTTTATCTTCTTCGACTTCAATATTAATGTTTAAATCCGATAAAGTGAACAACTCGAATTTATCATTACCGAGAATATTTTTTATTTCTGTTACTTTGTGTTTATTATTTGTCGCAATTATAATTTTCATTACTGTGATTTATTCTAAAAATTTACCGTGAAGTTTTTGTTTTATTAATTATCATAAATATTATGCCTATCGTATATCTTTAAATATTTTTTTACTAAAAAGTCCCAGTCAAAGTATTCCTTTGCTACGTTATAAGGAATGGGATTAATTATATTTTTATTCGTTAGAATACCGATAATATCTTTTTCGCATTGTTCAAAATCTGTATCCTTG
>JBAZEQ010000103.1:0-8529 GCA_041653855.1 Ignavibacteria bacterium
AATTAGGATAATTTATAATATTTTGAATTAACCAATTATTCCCAGCATTCGTTGTGTTAAGTATTACACTTATTGAATCTATTCCCCAATCGGTAACAGCCCACCCTCTTAAACTATCTATGAAATAAATATCATTGATGGTTTTACTCGTGGGAACGCTCTGTTGAACCCATCCCGGACTTTTATCTGAAGGGAACGATGATGCAAGAAATAATATGCAAATCTCAAGAAGGAGTATATTTTTGAATGAAATGCAATTTAGATTTTTTTTTATATCCATACCTTTACATTTTATTTTGTAAAAGGGTTTTTGTTTCTATTGTTTTAATTAATTTATCAATAATAATCATATTATACTATATATAAAATAATATGTTATAATATGTATTATTCGGTTCAAAAGTTTTTTGACCGAATGTTTTATTTTGGAGCCAGTTATTATATGTTTGTTTATTTGCTTTCCAGGATTGGGGAACTCTCGGATCACAATTTGTAAGATTATCGGGAACTGTTCCTGCTTCTGCAAATATCTGGTATAAATCAACCATCATTCTTTTCCAGTTTACCGAATGCAAATAGAGATTGAATATATCAGCATTATTTCTTAATCCGAAATTACAGCAGGTGGGGTTGGCTACACAGACAAGCTCTGCATTTGGATTATACTGCTTCATTACCGAGAGTACGTGGTTTATGCAGTCGTAATTTGAATATTTTACTTCATCGGCGAAAAAGGTTAAATTATCTTGATGACTTGCAAAATTTAAAACTTCTTGGGGAATATTATCATTATCATATACTCCACTTAATACATCGTTTCCCAATTGGTCATCCACAATTAGCTTATCAAACCAGACATCGACTAAACCACTCCAGTAGATTTTAAAGTCAACATGACAATTATTTTTAAATGTAAACGGGTCGGTATAGCTCGGAGCCCTGCCGAAATTTAAACCATTTGTTGTAGAGCCGGAGATTCGCAAATTTGTTCCGGGTGGTTCATAACGAAAATCATAACTGTCTATATAATCCAATCCATTATAATTTTCTCCAAAATCTCTTACCCTGATGATCTTTGTTTCCAAAATATCACCATTAAATTTTCTAACTTCAATTCTTGCCACTTCTCTGTCGTCGGTTGGATTGGGATTACTTATATTTATTTTCATTACCGGTTTTAAATACCACGTTCCAGTGGAATTAAATAAATAATCGATTACATCGCTGTGCTGGAGATTTTCATATATGTTTTGACAAATATTTCCAGCAGATTGTTGACCTGCTACCGGATGCAAGACTGTTCTTCCTTCGTCTTCGGTATATATATCCTCAGACATTATGTTTCTGTAACAAAATCCGTTATTTATAGTGGTATTATTATCTGTTGGAGGGACCTCATAAGTTAATCTCTGTCCGTAACAGAGCAATTCGATTTTTATCCTGCCAAAAATACCTTTAAGACCTGCACGATACATATTATCCATTAAATCCTCTGTATTTTCGATTTGTGTCTGACTTAAAACCGGTCCAAACTTACCATACCTGTCAGAACCCATCAATTCGGGAGTTTCAATTAAATTCCTGTCAAATCCACCGAATATGTGAAGTGCATTATAATTAAGCTCATTATAACGCGTGAGATTATTTTCAACCCACTGCGTAGTATTATAAGGATTATAATGATAGTTAAAAATAAAATGCAGAAAATCCTTCTGTTGAATCGGTGTAGGAGTGAGAGAAGCATTTACATTTTTTTTATTTGCTGTCTTTTCTTCTGAAGAAGAAAAAAATCCCATGAACAAATAAAATAAAACCGGGATTAAAACCACTGATAAAACTTTTAAAAAATTTTTCATAATTCATTTTTTTATAATAAAAATATTACTTTTCTTAATTTTAAATTTTATCTATTTTTATTACTTGTTCCTTGTTATTTGATCATTACCATCTTTTTAGTATCCACCCTGATTCCATCGATAAACATTGAATAGAAATAAACTCCGGATGGCAAATTATTTCCATCGAATTTCACTTCATACTCTCCCGGTGATTGCTTTTTGTTAACAAGTGTTTTTATTTCTTTTCCTGTAATATCGAATACAAGAATTTTTATTTCTGTACTTCTTTTTACTTGATACTTTATACTTGATACTGCATTAAATGGATTAGGATGGTTTTGGTAAAGAATATAATCTTTTGATATTTGCTCATTGCTATTTGTTATTTGCAAAATAGGTCCCCCGCCATCATTTGTGTATGCTATCCCCGATTCTCCAGTCCATGCATGTAATGTATCATTTTTTATTGCAAAAATTTGATTTGTAAGCATAATAGAACAATTTTGATAATACCAATTAAGTCCTCCATCTTTTGATTTTGCTACATGATATCCCCCTATTCCTGAATATCCTATTGAATCATTTACAAATTTAACATCGAATCCACATATTACACCTTGGGCATTTGTCCAATTATATCCTCCATTAGTCGTATATGCGATACCATTGCCATTTGAAGAAACCGCATCTCTGACCCATCCTTTTTGTGCGTTAAGAAAAAATATTGCTTCAATTTCATAAGGAAATGTAAATTGAGCTGTCCAATTAAGTCCTCCATTTGTTGTTCTCATTAAAGGGTTATTATTTAATGATAACTGTGTTGCACACCATCCCGTATCCTTATTTATAAAGAATAGTTTGGAAGGACAATAATTCATTCCAAGTTGTTGTGTCCAATTCAATCCCCCGTTTGTGGTCTTTATTACACCTACTCCAAAAAACTGATCATCATCACATACCCAACCTGTATCTTTATTGACAAAAAATAAATCAGTAAAATATTGACCGACACCGCTAAGTATCGTATTCCAAGTATTACCACCATTTGTAGTTTTAAGAATAATATCATATCCAAAACCACCAACCGTATATCCAATATTAGAATCAACAAACTGAATAGCACTCAATTCACAATGTCTTTGAGTTTGAATATTCCAGTTTGTACCGGCATTAGTTGTGTTAAGTATTACACTCATTGTATCGCTACCGCTAGTAGTCACAGCCCACCCTCTTAAACTATCTATGAAATAAATATCATTGATGGTTTTACTCGTGGGAACGCTCTGTTGAACCCATCCCGGACTTTTATCTGAAGGGAACGATGATGCAAGAAATAATATGCAAATCTCAAGAAGGATAATTCTTTTAAATGCGTAATTTTTTTCCATAATATTATTAAAAGAAATTTTATGGTTAAATTTGATTATTCAATAATACAATGATTCTAAATCAATATCAAGTAAAAAGTATAATTAGCGATATTATCAAATTGTAAGAATGAGAAATGAATTACATTTACTAATAAATAATTATCTATACCCGCTTTTTTTGTATATCTCCGCTGCCTGGTGGGTGTTGAAGTTTTTCATAGAGAGAACTTTATCATAATAATATATTGCTATTGAGCGGTCGCCTTTTTTGTCATAGCAACAGCCAAGCATAAGATATGTATTTGCAGTAAAGGATGATATTTCTTCTTTATCGATTTCTTTGTTTATTTCATCACAACTTTTTAAATAATCCTCCGCTTCTTCAATTCTACTTAATTTGAATAAAGAAACCGATATATAATAATTTGCTTCGCGTAAAATATATTTATTTTCATAACCCGTCTGTTTATTTGCACCTTTTTCGATAATTTTTCTCCATCCGGCGATTGCCTCTTCGTGCCTTCCAAGTCCTACATAGCTTGTATATAAATACTTTTCGAATATTGCATTTTCAGGAAATTCCTCGAAAAGTTTTCTTGCATAATATTCAGATTCCTTAAAATTCTTTTCATAATTAATATATAAATAAGCGAGGATATAATTTGCTTCCGCTTTTGCATAACGGGAATTCATTGCAGTCTCTTTTATCTGCATCAAACCTTTAGTTTTATCTCCTTTTGGGAATATCAGAATAAGCGGTCTGATAACAGGATACCTGTCTGGAATATAATCTGCAAAGAAATTGTAAATTCCGATACCAAGCTGGGCATCTTTATTGTCTGGCTGAAGTTCCGAAGCTTTATCCAGCAAATTCAACGCTTCCCTGCCGTCTTCTGCGGCTTTCAGCCAGCTATCACGTATACTTTTCAATAATCACCTGTAACCGAGTATTCCGCCTTTATAAAAAATCGCTTGAAAATCATTTTCATTTTCATCGAGTCTATTATTACATATTTCCAGAACTTTATTTACTTTACTGTAAAAATTCTCATCGTTGGATTCATTATTTTTATCAAGATTTATTTTCCACCATTCCAGCATTGCTTCAAAGAAATATCCTTCGGGACTTTTTGGATTTTGCTTTATGAATTCTTTAAATTGAAAACTTGAAGAATCGAATTTAACATGGTAAATGTAACTTATACCTTTTATAATCAAGGAATCACCCGATTGCGAATAGATTAATCCCGCTCCGAAAAATACAAAAAATAATATGAAAATTGCTTTCTTCAAATCTATTTCACTCTTTTTATTACTACAAGCGTTTTATCGTCAGAATATTTTCCTCTTGCAGAAAATCTCTGCACATCCTGAATAATCAACTCACAAATTTCTTTCGGATTTCTGTCTTTATATTTTAAAAGGCACTCTTTTAATCTTGCATCGCTGAAAAATTCGAATTTCTTATTTGCCGCTTCTACTATTCCGTCTGTGTATAATAATAGAATATCACCTTTGTTAATATAAATACTATCCGTATTGTACCTTTGATTCGGAGCAGGTCCTAGAACGGGACCGGTAGCCTGAAGTTCTTCTATAACTCCACTTTTTGAATTATAAACGTATGGTGAATTATGACCCGCGTTTACAAAAACACACAATCCTTTTTCATCATTATATAATTCACAAAAAAATAAAGTAACAAATCTCTCATAAGGAAAAGTATCGTTTACAAGATTACTTATTTTTCTCATCAGGGATGTCATATTTACTTCATATCCTACTCCCATTTTTAATGCACCCGAAACGTAAAGAGCCTGTGCCGCCGCAGAAATTCCTTTTGATGCCGCATCACCTATAGCCACACAAAGTGTATAGTCATCTGTAGTAGTTAAGTAATCGAAGAAATCCCCTCCTACAATCTGTTCTGGTACTGATATTCCGAAGATTTCATAATTTTGAAAGCTGTATGAATGCTCGGGAAGAATGCTTCGCTGAATCTCACTCGCTTTTTCAAGCTCTGCTATGTTCTGCCTTGCTTTCCTTTCTATTTTTTTTGTGCGAATTATCGAGGATAATGTTGTACTGATAATATTTAGTGTGTAAAGAAAATCATCATCGAGTTTCCTTCCGTTAATTGCAATAAGGTATTTATATAAATAATAAATTCCGTTTTCGGTTTTTACTTTATACTTTTCACCTATCCCAGAGGCTGAATATCGTAGAATGCCTTTTGTCCTTAAGTACGTGTCATTCTCTCTTGCTATTATGGTTCTGTTTCTTCCAATTTCTTTAAATGATGGTGTGTCCGCTACTTTTTGCTCGTAATTCTTTTCTATTTTTTCTACATCACCAAACTGCTCTATTAAATAATATCCGTCCATTGCTTCGTTTAGCTTCCAGATTCTTCCTCCAATAATATTTATCTCCTCGTTCTTGTTAATTTCATTTAAAACATATACCAGTAACTCTTCCGTTGTATTAAATTTCGGAGCCGCTCTCGTGATGTTGTCTATTGTCCTGTATAGTTTCCTTTGTTCCATTATCCTTTTTCTTTCGTTTATATGTTAGTTTTAAACCGTTTTTTTCAAGGTAAATATTGCCTATCACAGCTGATGTTGAAAATATTACCGAAATGTAATATATCCAAAAAATCGATATTACTATAAAAGCATATGCACCGTAAATCCTCTTCAAACTCGAAAATCTTAATACATACAGTGTATATGAATATTTCATTATTTCAAACAAAATCGAAGATAATAAAGTTGATAACTGAATAACTTTCGTAGGTAGCTTAAATTGAGGAATGTATTTATACATAACAAGGAACATAATATATGTTGTAATCAATGATGCCACTATTGAGATACCTGCACTTAAATAAACCGATGGTATGATTTCTCCGAATAAATCTTTCGATAATAATTCGAAAATCTGGAATATCGATGTCAGGAATAGTGATACAAGAAATAATGTTATCGTTACTAATACAAGTATAATGTCCCTTAACTTACCATAGAAATAGTTTATATATCCGTCGAAAGCAAATATCCTGTTTAATACATCTCGCATCGTACTGAATAAACCACTCATAGTCCAGACTAATGCAATTATTCCGATAGAACCTGTTAAAAATGTATTATTGGTAAGCTCTTTTGCCAGTTCGAATATCTGCATTATTATTTTTTCCTTATGTACATCCTGAACCGGTAGAATGCTTGTAAGGTAACCGCTTATTCTTTCGAGTATATCTGAAGAATCTATATATATACCGAGTACCGTAAGGGCGATTAGCAAAAATGGTATAATACTTATTAATATATTAAAAGCAATTCCAGATGATAATACCCAGATATGGTCCTTTTCAAATTTTTCATAAAGCTTTTTTGAATAATAAACTACATTTTTATATGATGAATTGAATTTGATTTTAAATATATTTATAAGGTTATTATGCAATTTTACTTTATATATTTTCTATATAGATTATTCTAAATTTTATTTAAATTCCTGTACTTTAAATGTCGAAAAAAGTATTTCATATTTTTTACCTAAATCTTTATTATATGCCGAATTTTCAGGAATATCAGCTATAAATCGCCATTCTTCAGAAAGCAATTTCAACCTATCTACAATTTGCCATTTATGCTTAAAACTTTCATTATGCAGTCTTTTAACCGATTCTATCTGGTCACGTGTAAAATAAATCGGGTTTAACTTTTGCTTTGCATAATTTGAATCAATCCTGTAGTTCTCAATTTTTGCTGTTTGGAATATTCTGAATAATATCGATTCCTTATTTATTCCTATGCTATTTAAGTTTTGCCTGAATTCTGATTGATTTGTAAATGTTTGACCTTCAAGTTTACTTAAGTCCTTTGTTGAAACTCCTGTATTTTCAAGTTCAACTAAAACGGGAATTGACACTTCAAAACTGATTGGATTTACAACTTTTTGTTGAAATACGTTTTGAACAAAGAATAGCGTTACAAGGCATATTATTAAAGCCGATATTGGCGTTATTGCCCAGCCAATTGCTATTTTTCCTATTATTTTATAATTTATATATCTTCCGCCTTTTGCAAAACCAATTCCGGCTACCGCTCCTACCATCGATTGTGTAATAGATATTGGAACAAGCGGTATTGCAGGTAATCCTGTTGACGTAATAATTTTTGATAAACCTTCAGATGAAAATATGAATAATACTATGGAAGCACCCAAAATTGATGCAAATGCAGATAGTGGAGTTAATTTAAATATCTGACTGCCTATCGTGGAAATTGTTTTGTGAGAATATGTTATTACTCCAAGAGCCATTGATAAAGCACCAATTAAATATAACTGGTTTATGCCTGATATGTTTATAAAATTAAAAAAGACCATATCCTTGAATGGAGATGACGTAACAAAAACTCCTACTACTTTTGAAACGTTATTTGCACCCAAACTGTAAGAACCAAAAGCGGCAACTATTATTAAACCCAATCTCGTATATATATCCAGTTCGAGCATATGTATTTTTGACTTTGCAACAACATACTTAACTAAATTAAAAATAAGGAAAGAAAACCCGCAAGCTAATACGGGATTTATTATCCAGGATATTACGATATTAATTAAAGATTTTACATCCGTTGGCGATGCTGTGAAAATATTCCATCCTATAATTGCACCTACTATTGCCTGTGAAACGGAAACAGGTAAACCCCTCTTTATTAAAATCGTTACGGATAAAGCTGCTGCCAGTGCTACTGTAAACGAACCTGCTAAAGCATTAACATCTCCCAACACACCAAGTGTATGAGTTGCTCCTGCCCCGTCTACCATTGCTCCAATAATCATGAAAACGCAAGCAATACCTGCCGCTACTCGGAACTTTAACATTCTTGTTGATACAGCTGTACCAAATATATTTGCCGCATCATTTGCTCCGAGTGACCAGCCAAGAAATAAACCCGATGTTAGTAAAAACCAGATCAATATATTTAATTTAAATTAATTATCTATCATTTATAAATGATTGTTGATATACCTTCGCTTCCAAAGTTTTGATAATCCGCTTTGTGGGCTCTTTGGAAACGCTTACAAATTACCCGTACCTCTTTATCACGGCTATAGCGAGCCTGTCGCATACATCCTCTGCCGCATCGGCTATGCTTTCTATGTGATATGCATAATATCTTATATGTGTTTTCTTTGCCAAATCTATTTCATCATTTCCGAATATCATTCTTTTTATTTTGTCGCTGACTTTATCCGATTCTTTTTCAAAAAATATTGTCTTATTTATAAAATCGCGGACAAGATTTACATCT
>JBAZEQ010000104.1:0-8062 GCA_041653855.1 Ignavibacteria bacterium
ATGTATGGTTTGTGTAAATCGAGAAAATCTTTTTTATAAATATCATCAATGTTTGTTGATTTTCTTTTTAGCTCTTCAATACTACCAATACATTCGAAATGTTCTTTTCCGTTTACATCCTTATAAAACCATATTGGAAGGGGAGTTCCCCAAAACCTGTTTCTTGAAATTGCCCAATCTTTGTTTTCTTCGAGCCAGTTACCGAATCTTCCAGTTCCAAATTCTTCGGGATTCCAGTTAATCTTATTATTTAAGGCAATCATTTTATCTTTGTATGCGGTAGTTTTTATAAACCACGAATCTGTAGCGTAATACATCAGAGGGACTTTATGCCTCCAGCAATGCGGATAAGAGTGAGTGAACATCTCTTTTTTATACAATCTTCCGGATTCTTTAAGGTCTGCTATTATTTTCGGGTCGGCATCTTTAAAATTCATATTTGCATAATTTCCTGCTTCTTTTTTGAATAATCCGCTTCTTCTAACCGCCTGTAAAAGAGGTAAATCGTATTTTAACCCTATTCCATAGTCATCTTCACCAAATGCGGGAGCAATGTGTACTATTCCTGTGCCGTCTTCCATTGTTACAAAGTCTCCAACTGTAACGTAATATGCTTTCTTTTCAAGTTCGAAAAAGTTAAATAGAGGTTCATATTTAACATGCTCTAAATCACATCCTTTGAATGATTCAAGAATTTTAAAAGCAGGAAAATCAACCGCTAAATCTCCTTGAGGAAATAATTTACTTGAAATTAATTTTTTTGCAAGAATATATTTTTCACCTTTATTGGTCTCTAATAATACATATTCTTCTTTGGGGTTAACACAAAGTGCTACGTTTGACGGCAATGTCCACGGTGTAGTTGTCCAAACGAGGAAATCCGCATCTTTGAATTTAGCGGATTTAACTTTAAACTTAACGTAAATCGATGGTTCTTTTAATTCCATATATCCTTGTGCTACTTCGTGTGAAGACAAAGGAGACTCGCAAATAGGGCAGAAAGGCTGGATTTTAAAGCCTTTATAGATTAAACCTGCATCAAAATATTTCTTTAATGCCCACCAAACAGATTCGATATACTCATTATGAAATGTTACATAAGCATCGTTCAGATTTATCCAGTAACCCATTCTACGTGTTAATTCTTCCCATTGTTCGAGATAGGTAAAAATAGATTCCTTACAGGCATTATTGAATTCTACAGGACCGAATTTGTAAATTTCATCTTTTGATTTAAGTCCGAGTTTTTTTTCAACTTCTACCTCAACCGGCAATCCATGCGTATCCCATCCTGCTTTCCTGTGAACCTGGTATCCCTGCATAGTTTTATACCTGCAAATAATATCTTTAACCGTTCTTGAAATTACATGATGAATACCAGGTAATCCATTTGCAGTAGGTGGTCCTTCATAAAAAGTATAGTATTTACTATCGCTTTTTGAGGTAATGCTTTTTTCAAATACATTGCTGTTTTCCCAAAAAGTTAGTATTTCTTTCTCTATATCCGGTAAACTAATATTTTCTTTGAAACTTTTATACATTTATTAGGTACAAATATTACTAAAATAAACATCAAAACTATGAAAATATTACTATAATATCAATGTATATTAGAGTATTTGTGGAGAGAAAAAACGAAAATAGTGAAAAAATCGAGGTTTTTTTGAGTTTGTAATTTAAAAACTGTTTTAAATGTTTGATTATTTATTATCTACTTTTCTTTTCTCTTATTGAATAGTTTTTTTAGGTTTTTCTGGAATGTTATCGATTGGGCTATTTGCTTTGGTGTCAGAAATTTCTGCAATTCGGTAACAAAATCTTTTCTCGATTTAGTAATTTTATCATCTATTTCGATTAACTGATTTATTTTTGACATAACGTCGCTCGCATCGGGATTTTCCTCAATTAATTTCATCAAGTCTTTTTTATTTTTTTTAAAATCTTTATTAATCTTTCTTTGTTCATTATAAAGATTGAAAAATTTATTTGCCGTTGCTTCATCTATATTTAGCTTTTGCATAAATTTTTCTTTTATAGCTATTCGAAGTTTCTTTTTTGAGCCGGTCATTGAAGTGTCTTCCTGGGCTTGCAGTGTAATACTAAATCCGGCAATTAAAATAAATATTATTAAAATATTCTTATACATATTTTTATTTTAAAGGTTACTATTTTTAATTGTTGAAATTAGGCTATTCTGTTCTTCATTGCTAAAATTTTCTAAATCCTGCTCATAATACATATCGTCATCATCTGGAAAGAAAATCTCTTCCTCAGCAAAATTATCCGATAAATCTAAAAAAGCATTAATTAATTCTTCATTATTAGTAATTCTCGATTTTACTGGTTCTTTTTTGTTATTATATGTCTTTTTTAAATCATAGGTATTATCCAAATTACTATCCTTGTTTTCAGAATATTCTGTTGCTGTTTTTTCTTTAAAATTTATGGATGTATCAGTATAAATATAATCGCTGTAATTATATTCTTTAAGGACAAACTCACTATCGTTATTAATTCGATTTATATAATCATTGTTTTTGAAAATTACTTTATACCCGATAAAAAATAATATAATTGTTACTATAGGGATTGCATATTTCCAATATGAAGCAAACCGTTTTAAAATATTAAGATTTTCGGAATTTTCATAAATTCTTTCATTAACCCTGGGAAGAAGTGAATTAAAATAATTATCAGGTGGGCTTGAAAATTCTAAGCGATTAATACTTTTAAGAGTTACTCTGATTAATTCAAATTCTTTATTGAATTCCGGATTAATTAAAATCTCTTTTTCAATTGCTTCCTTTAGCTTATTGTTCTCGATATTATTATTAATATAATCGGGAAGATTTTCTAATAATTCCTCTGTTTTATAATCCTTTTTCATTTAATTACAGTTTTTTTCTCTAATAAATAATTCCGGATTTTTTTAAATGCGTGAAAATAATTTGCTTTTAGTCCGCCAACCGATTTTCCAAGAATAGATGCAATTTCTTCATAAGGTAATTCTTCGTAAAATCTTAAAGTAAAAACAGCTCTTTGTTGTTCCGGTAATATTTGTATTGCTTTCTGTATCATTTTTGCGTTTATATCATTATCATATATTTCATCTGAATTAGGTTCGTTTGATTTTAGTTTAAAAACTTCTGTATCAATGTCAATTTTGTGTGCTGATAATGTTTTATTTTTTTTTAAATGATTCAGTGAATAATTCACTGCAATTTTATAAATATATGTATATAATGCCGAATCACCTCTGAAATCACTTATAGATTTATATAATTTCAAAAAAACTTCCTGCGTAATATCATCAGCATCATCGTGAAACAATACAAATTTACGAACAAGCCAGTAAATCCGTTTTTGATATTTAAGAACAATTAAATTAAAAGCATTTTTATTGCCACATTTAAAGCTTTCAATAATATCTTTATCTTCACTTTGTATATTAATATTATCAATCAATATTTTGTATATTTATTAGACAATTTTGCATAAATAATGGTTTAATCGTTTATTTTTCACTTTTACACTGAATATATTAACTTCTTTTCTTAAATTATATTAATCAAAATGATTAAATTAAATCTTGATAAAACAAATTATTAAGAAAAAATATCTGATTCTTATAATTCTTTTTATGGTATTATTTCCGATTTTTATTATTTTTAATAAAAAACAACAAGAAAAAGAAATATCCGAAATCAATATAAAGAGTAATGAAAAAGAAGTTTTAATTTATCCTAATATTAGTAATGTACAAAAAGATAACTCAAAATTTAATCCAAACGAGAAGTATCTTTTTGTTGTGAATAAATTTGAAAATCTTTTTTTGTATTGGACTGAACTTTTCGATTATTTTACTACAAATAAATCATTATATGTCAGAACAAAAAGCATTGATTCTGCCGGACTTGAAAAGCTATCGGCTAAAATAAAAACTGTTCCAAATGTTTTTAACATTAGTAGTGTTCAGGAATTGGTCGATGATTATGGTGATATGATAAAATCACAATGTACTCATTATAAAATGGATTGGAGGCTTATATTAGCTTTAATACATCAGGAATCTATGTTTAATTCTGATGCAGTATCACGAGCCGGGGCATTTGGATTGATGCAAATAATGCCGAGAACCGGATTGGGATTACAAAATGAACTAAACCTTGAAGATACGAAAACTCCTAAAAATAATTTAACCGCAGGTATGTATTATTATGCTACACTTGTTGCAAATTTTGAATTTGCAGGTGAAGAAAAGTATAAATTTGCTCTTGCAGCATATAATGCAGGTTTTGGAAGGGTAATTGATGCAATGACAATAACATATTATTTTGGAAAGGATTATAAATATTGGGATAATGTTAAAGAATATTATCCATATCTTTCATCTAAGCAGGATTCAATACATGATTTAGTATGGCCTCAAACAAAAAAGCCTCCTAACGGGACTTTAGAAAACTGGATGGAACCGTATAAATATGTAGAATATGTATTGTTTTATTATGGGGAATATAAAAAATATTTTAAAAGTAATTTACCAGAGCCCAAGACAAAGGAACCTAAAAAGAAAAAATATAAAAAATAATAATATGAATAAAAATGAGAATTTAATTGATGCTGTGTATTCGTTCGAAGATGCAAGAAAATTATTTCCTGTTACGAAATCATGCATTTATCTCGATTCTGCTCATTATAGCCAATATTCACTTGAAACAAACAGGAGATTAGTGAATTTCATAAATGAATTTACTTATACAAATAAAAATTTGAGTTTATATATTAATAATAAGATAGTTGAATTAAAAGAAAAGATAGCAATTTTAATAAATACTAAAAAAGAAAATATTATTTTAACCGGTAGCACTACACACGGATTAAATATTTTTGCAAACGGAATAACGCTGAAAAAAGGGGAGCGTGTAGCCTTTGCTGACACAGAATTTCCGGCTGTTGTTTATCCTTGGTTAAACCAAAATAAATTAAGAGGGATAGAGTATGTTTATATTTCATCTGATAATGGAAAAATAAAAATTGATGATATTGAGAAAGCAGTCAGACAAAATAATGTAAAAGTTCTAACAATCAGTTCTGTAGAGTTTTTGGGATTCAAAAATAATCTGATTGAGGTTAGTAAAATATGCAGAAAACATAATTGTTATTTAGTAGTTGATGCAATTCAGAGTATTGGTGTTTGCCCCATGGATGTTAGAAAATTCAATATAGATTTTCTTGCGGCAGGTTCACAAAAATGGATGATGTCTCCTGCCGGTATTGGATTTGCTTATATATCGGACAATATGAAAAAATATGTTCTTCCAACTTATGCAGCTACTTCATGCATTAAGTACGATTTTAAAAATTTCTTAAAATATGAATTAAATTTTAATGATGACGGTTCCGCATATGAAAACTCAACATTGAATTGTCTTGGTATGATAGGTCTTGAATCTTCGATAGAATTATTTTTAAAATTAGGAGTTGGTAACATTTTTAAACACATTCTTACATTATTAGATTTGTTTATATCGGTTTTGGATAAAAAAAAGTATTTAGTAGAATCAGACATAAAAAAAAATAGTCGTTCTAATATATTAATATTTTCTCATGTTGATAAAAGTAAGAATGAATATATTCAGAAATATCTCGAAGGAAAGAAAATATTTATTGCTTTGCGTGAAGGATTTTTACGTGTTTCTCCCCATCTTTTTAATAATGAAAATGATATTAAGATTTTAGTTAAGGAATTAAATATAATATAATATTATCTTGCAGATGCAATTGTAAAAGCAGATATTTCTTTTACATTTTCATTTCTTAGTATTTTTATAACCTCATTAATAGTTGCACCTGTTGTTAAAACATCATCGACAATAAGAATATTCTTGCCGGATAGCCTATTTATGTATTTTTCATTAATTCTGAAAGCGTCTTTAACATTCGATAATCTTTCAAAGTATTTTAAATTAGTCTGAGATTTTGTATGTCTAATTCTTAATACAAGGTCATTAACTTGATTGATATTCAGAATTCTATTAATACCAGTGCAAATATATTCTGATTGATTATAACCTCTTTCTCTAAATTTAGTTTTAAAAAGAGGTACAGGACATATGATATCATATTCTCTAATTTTTTTAAAAATTTTACAATATTCATTACCAAAATAGTTTCCAAAAAACAAACCTATTTTATAAAATCCTTTAAACTTCAGGTAGTGTATAGTTGTTTGAACGGAATTATCCTTTTTAAAAGCAAGGAAACTGTTAAAGTAATCGGATTTTACTTTGCTTCTTATTTCAAGTAGATCATCGGATTTCAGTTTTTCAAGGGAACTAAAAACTTTATCATCAATGAAATCATTCGAATTACCGTATTTAATTTTACAATTTGTAATAATGCAAATTTTTGGGAAGAAAAAATCTTTTAAATTATCAATTAAATTTTTCAAAATTTAGTGATAAAAAAATTATTTTAATGGATGGATATAACGTATATCAAAATAAAGTAAATTACTCAATATCTTTAAGCAATTCCGATAGAAAAGATTTCAACTCTTTCAAATCACTTATAAGTGGTTTATTATCAATTTCATTTTCAGTGGAATCACTTATTTTTTCTTCACTGGAATTGAATAAGCTTAGCTCATTTTTTGTGTGGACAAATGATGTTTTGGATTTAACATCATCTGTGCCAGTAAGAACCAGCTCTTCTTCCTTAATATTATAGTTTTTTAATAACTTTTTTGCACCTTCAATTGTATATTTTTCATCTCGTAAGAGCTTTTTGATGTGAAGGATTAATTTAATATCTTTATTTGTATATATTCTGTTACCTGCAAGATTTTTAGCAGGTTTAAGCTGGTCAAATTCGGTTTCCCAGTACCTTAAGACATATTGCTCTAAGTCCGTTATTTTACTGACTTCACTAATAGAGTAGTAAAGTTTCTTCATTGAGAAATTTTTCTTCATACTATTCAGATATTATATTGAAATATATATATTATAAATAGATTTTTCAATACAAATGTTTTAAGCATTACTTCTTATGTTTGTTAATAACTATGTTATATATAGCAAGATAAGTATTGATACTTTAAAATGCATTTAAAAAAAAATCATAATTCATTATGTTGTAAACAGTAGAAAAATTAAAATTTAAACTAATACTTTATTATGAATTATATCAAATTAACTTTTATATTTGTAATATCACTTATCTTTTTCTCCTGTTCAAAAAATCCAACTGCTGTGTATTATAATGGCAAAATATATACTTTAGATAAAAATAATTCCATAGTAGAAGCTGTTGCAGTAAAAGATGGTAAAATAGTAGAGATTGGTAAAAGTGAAGATCTAAAAGATAAATTTGGTAAGGATATGTTGATAGACTTAAAAGGTAAAACTGTAATACCAGGATTTATTGAATCGGATGGGTCATTAGTAGATTTTTCGCTTGAACTTTCACGATACAACAATATGGCTGACCTTAGAAATGTCAATAATATTGAAAAAATTATTTCTATAGTTTCTGAAAAAGTTAAATACCAGAAAGAGGATTCTTGGGTTGGCGGTTATGGTTGGGATGATGAGAGTATGCTGGAGGGAATTGAATTAATAAATAAATCGACTTTGGACAAAGTCTCGTCGAAACATAATATCTACCTAATCAATAAGGATGGTAGTATTGTTTGGTGTAACTCTAAAGCTATTGATGCAATGCAAATTACTAATCAAACTCATTCACCTGAAGATGGAGAAATAGGTATCGACGAAAATGGTGATCCTGACGGATTATTGTTTGGTAAAGCTGTAAACCTTGTTAAAGAAAAACTACCAAAGTTTACTAAGGAGGATATGCAAACAGCTTTGAAAAACGGGACACAGGAGTTATTAAAATATGGTATAACAGGTGTTGTTGACAGAAATATGAGTAAGGAATCAATTAATGCATTTAAAGAGTTAATAGACAGTAATAAGATACCTATTCATATATATGCAGTCTTAACCGGTGGAGATGTTGCTTTTACAGATTATTTGCAAAAGGGTATTGAAGTCAATTA
>JBAZEQ010000104.1:8072-8479 GCA_041653855.1 Ignavibacteria bacterium
TAACTTTAGATTATGACGGTGCTTTTGAATTGCAAAGTGCTGCTATGAACGAAAATTATAAAACTGGAAATAAGAAAAAACCTTATACAGATGAAGCATTTATAGAGAAAACATTAAGAGATGCTTTGGATAATAATTTCCAGTTTACGATAAAAACTGTTGGTAATGAAGCGGTAACTAAAGTATTAAACATTATAGAAAAAGTTGTTAAAGAAAAAAATTCGAAAGATGCAAGAATAAAACTTGAAGGAATAGAATTTATTAACCAAAATGATTTAACAAGAATTAAGGAAATAAAAATTATTCCATCAATAAAACCAGAGATTAATATCTTTGATTCGTATTATATGGATTTATTGATTTCACCTGAAGCGAAAAAACAATTTGCATTATGGAATTCTCTGCTT
>JBAZEQ010000105.1:0-8335 GCA_041653855.1 Ignavibacteria bacterium
TAATAACAACTTTTGTTAATAGCAAATATATTTAATATGAAAAAAACATTATTGAAAAAAACTTTAATACTCGTTTTACCCTTAGCGTTAATACTGATGTACGAAGGGTGTGGCAAAGGTAGTACTGAAAGTCCGAAGAGTAATACTGAAAACCAAAAAGTTTTAAATAATAATCAACAAAATATAAAGAAAGGTAATATGGAACACTTAACAGTTCAAACATTTAAAGAAAAAGTATATAATTACGAAGCCAATAAAGATTGGAAATTCGAAGGTGATATTCCTTGTATAGTGGATTTCTATGCTGACTGGTGCGGACCTTGCAAAATGGTAGCCCCGGTACTTGAAGAACTCTCAAATGAATATGAAGGTAAAATTCATATATATAAGGTTGATACGGAAAAAGAGCAGGAATTAGCTCAGGTATTTGGTATAAGAAGTATTCCTTCTATATTGTTTATTCCAAAAGATGGACAGCCTCAAATGTCTATGGGGGCATTACCTAAAGAGTCGTTTAAACAGGCAATTGAAGAAGTGTTATTAAAAAGTAAAAATTAACAAAATATTTTTTTAATGAAGGGGAAGGCTGTAAACCTTTTTAGATAAGATGAATTGTTTCCTCCTATTGTCTTCTCCTTCTTATTATTACAATATGGAATTAAAAACCGAAAAATATGGCTGAAAGAATATTCGATATTATTACAAATTTGAAAAAAAAATGTATGGATAAGGAAGAAAGTATTCAAAAGGAATACCTTTTATCCCCGGCTGAATACAATGGCATATTGTCCGTAACACCTGATGAAATTTACAGTTGTAACCAGCTATCGAAAAAAATGGGTCTTTCCGTTTCCCGAAGTAGCAGGGTACTTGAAAGACTTATCAAGAACGGATATCTGAAGGGTATAAGAAATGAAAATGACCGAAGAGAATTAAAAGTAACCCTGACTGAAAAAGGTAGAAACACGAGGAATAAAATAAATAAAAAACTTGAAGAATGTGAAAAAGATATAATTAATAAATTGCAGAAGTCGGAATTATATATATTAGAAAATACCTTGAATAAATTATCGGATGTGTTTATTTCATAATAATTATCAGGTTGAATTTCGGTTATATATTAAGTGTTTTATCGCATACTCCGAATATTATACGTATTTAAAAGAAAAAGTTATTAGTAATATTTTATGAAAAAATATTTTTTAGTTTTACTTATTTTAGGACTAATTATTTCCGGTGCTTTCGCATTATTACGTCCTAATAAAACAGAATTGCCGAATTTATCTTTATTAAAAGATAAATTTTCGAAAAAGAAAGTCGCATCAGTACAACACACTAAGTTTGAAGTTCTTCAAAAAAAATTTACTTCTCCTCAACAGGTAACAGAAGCCTGTATTTCCTGCCACACCGAAAGGCATATAGAAGTAATGAAATCCAATCACTGGAGCTGGGAAAGGGAAGAATATATAGAAGGTCGCGGAATTGTATATCTTGGTAAAAAGAATGCAATCAATAATTTTTGTATCGGTGCCGAGGGGAATGAATTAAGTTGTGCGAAATGTCATATTGGTTTTGGAATGAAAGAAACCAATTTTGATTATAGTGATGCAAAAAATATAGATTGTCTTGTTTGTCATGACAATACCGAAACTTATATAAAAGCCCCTGAAAAAGGTGGCGCCCCTGAACCACAGCTCGATTTGAATAATATTGCACAACATGTTGGAGAACCGAAACGTACGAATTGCGGAGTATGTCACTTCTATGGAGGAGGAGGTAATAATGTTAAACACGGTGATTTAGAAATGGCTATGTTTGAACCCACAAAAAATATCGATGTACATATGGGTACGGATGCTTCTAATTTACAGTGTACAGATTGCCACATAACCGAAAAACATAATATCAGCGGGAAAATGTACTCATTATCCTCTATGAATAGAAATCGCGTAACCTGTGAACAATGTCATACAGAAAACCCACATAGCGAAGGTATTTTAAACAAACATACGTTAAAAGTTGCGTGTCAAACCTGCCACATTCCAACTTATGCAAAAGTGAATTCGACAAAAACAAATTGGGATTGGTCAACCGCAGGTCAGCTCAAAGATGGTGAGCCGTTTGAAATAGATGATTCGTTGGGTAATCACACTTATCTTTCTATTAAGGGTAGTTTTGTTTGGGGGAGAAATTTGAAGCCTGATTACATTTGGTTCAATGGAACGGCAAAGCATTATTTACTCGGAGATAAAATTGAAGATACATCAAAGGCGGTTGTATTAAATACTCTTAATGGCTCGTATTCGGATAAAGACTCAAAAATAATTCCGGTTAAAATCCATACTGCAAAGCAACCTTTTGACCCTGTTACAAAATTGTTAATACAACCGAAACTTTTTGCAGAAAAAAAAGGTGAAGGTGCGTTCTGGAAAGATTTCAACTGGATAAAATCATCGGAAGAGGGAATGAAAGATGTAAATCTTCCGTTTAGTGGGCAGATAGCATTTATAAATACAAAAATGTACTGGCCCATTAATCATATGGTTTCTTCAAAAGAAAACACGGTAAAATGTGTTGAATGCCATACAAGGGAAAACAGCAGACTTGCAGGTTTAAATGATTTTTATATGCCTGCAAGAAATTATAATAGTTTTATTGAAGTTGCTGGATTTTCGATTTTAATTCTATCATTAGTGGGTGTTTTTTCTCATGGTACATTAAGGATTATTTCTTCACATAAAAATAAGAAAAAAGTATGATACAAAAAGTATATATCTATAGAGCATTTGAAAGGTTCTGGCATTGGACTCAGGCAGTTCTGATATTTCTCCTTGCTCTTACAGGTTTTGAAATCCATGGCTCGTTTAGTTTTTTTGGATATCAGAATGCTGTTAATTATCATGTTATTGCGGCGTATGCTTTTATTGTTTTGATTGTCTTTGCAATTTTCTGGCATTTTGTAACGGGAGAGTGGAAGCAGTATTTACCGACTACGAAAAATATGAAAGCTCAAATATTTTATTATTTGTTCGGGATATTTAGTAATTCTTCTCACCCAACAAAAAAAACTGTCTTAAGCAAACTCAATCCTTTGCAAAAACTTGTGTACTTCGGTTTAAAAATCCTTGTTATACCTGTTATGGTAATCTCCGGCTTATTATATATGTTCTATAGGTATCCACAGCAGGGTGTTATGGAAGGTTTGAATATTAATTCAGTTGAAGTAATTGCCATATTTCATACAGCAGGGGCATTTTTGTTAATTGCATTTTTAATAGTTCATCTTTATTTAATTACAACTGGTACAACTGTTACTTCTAATTTAAAAGCAATGATTACTGGATATGAAGATTTGCAAAGCGAAGACAAAAATATAGAAAAAGTAAATACTAATGAAATAAAAGATATTAAAAAAGAGGTGGTTTATGAATGAAAAAAAATATATGAATCCTTATTTAGCCGGATTCTTTCTCGGTTTGATTCTTCTGGCAACTATATATATTACAGGAAGAGGTCTGGGAGCAAGCGGAGCAGTTAAAAGTGTATATACAACTATTGTAGAAAGTGTTTTTCCCGGGTACACTTCAAACGCAAAATTTTATCAGGAATATGGCAAAGAGCATCCCGGTAATCCGTTAAAAAATTGGTTGGTCTTCGAAGTAATTGGCGTTATTATTGGTGCATTCATTTCCGGTTTAATTTCTAACAGACTAAAATTTAAACTGGATTTCTCACCTAAAAGTACTGCAAAAGTCAGAATTGCCGGAGCATTAATTGGAGGATTGTTATTCGGTTTTGGTGCTCAGCTTGGCAGAGGATGTACAAGCGGGGCGGCTTTATCCGGTATGGCTGTATTATCTGCAGGCGGGTTAATTACTATGGCAGCAATTTTTGGCGGGGCATATTTATTTGCTTATTTCTTTAGAAAAATGTGGATTTAATAAAATTTTTATAGGAGTTTTAAAATGGGACCATTAGTTCCTGAAGTTATCGGAAACGAACTTAATTTTATTGTAGCTTTATTTATCGGGATAGCATTCGGTTTTATACTTGAACAGGCAGGGTTTTCTTCATCTAAAAAATTAGTTGGTTTATTTTACGGTTATGATTTTACCGTACTGAGAGTTTTCTTTACCGCTGGAGTAACCGCAATGATTGGAGTAATTGCTCTTAACCACTGGGGATTGCTCGATATGAGTCTTGTCTATGTCAATCCGACATTTTTATGGTCTGCAATAGTCGGTGGATTAATTATGGGGCTTGGTTTTGTGATTGGTGGTTTTTGTCCCGGTACAAGTGTTTGTGCCGCTGCAATAGGAAAAATTGATGGTATGATTTTTGTCGGTGGGTCGTTTCTTGGTGTTTTGATATTTGCCGAAGGTTATCCTTTGTTCGAAAATTTATATCTTAGTGATGCATGGGGTAATGTCCGCGTATTTGATTCACTTGGTATGTCTCAGTCTCTATTTGCTTTTTTATTGACAGTGGTTGCTGTTGGAGCTTTTTGGGTAACGACTTTTATCGAGAAAAAAGTGAATGGCGAAATTAATCCCGAATTTAAACCTGTGAAATTATACTATACTCTATCTGCAATTGCAGTGGTAATAGCAATTTCGGCATTTGCTTTACCCGATAGAAAAGAAAATCTATTGAATAAAATAAGTGATGAAAAATTCATTAATTCAAATAATATAAAATTAATGACCCCCGATGAACTTGCTTTTAGAATTCTCGATGAAGATAAATCCATACAGATTTTTGATTTACGCTCGAAAAAAGATTTTGATTCCTTGAGTTTACCACAATCTAATAATTACACTTTTGAAAGTCTTTTTGAAAAGACCGCCAATAAATTATTATCGCTAAAAAATAAAAAGAATGTATTCATTGCAGATGATGAACAAACGGCTAAAAAGGGCGCTGTTCTTGCTATTATGCTGGGTTTCTCCGATATTTACATTCTTCAGGGAGGTATGGAACAATTTAAAAAAGATATTATTTATTTCAAGATGCCCGGTATCGCGAATTCACAGAGCGAAAAAGATACTTACAGGTTTAGAACAAAAGCAAGCAATATTTTTCCAAAGTTAATTCAGGAGAGCAAAGAAAAAAATAAATCGAGCGGTGATAAAAAACCAAAAAGAGTTGTGGGTGGGTGTTAAATTGTAAATTATAATTATTAATTATAATTTTAGTTCTTAATTAATACATTTATCATTTGATAAGATTTTTTAATATTTATTAACAAGTTAGTAAAATACTTTGTTTATTAAATAAAATATAAATTTTAAAAATAAATTATGAAGAATATAATTAAAACAGGTACATTATTACTTATTTTTGTATTTGTAATTAGTTTTAAAGCAAGTGCCGAAGAAATTAATTTTGAAAAAGGAACATTCAAAGAGGTCCTTGCTAAAGCAAAATCCGAAAATAAAATTTTAATGGTAGATTTTTTTACCGATTGGTGCAAATGGTGTGTTGAACTCGATAAAAAAGTTTATACGGATAAAGATGTAGCAGAATTTGCAAATAAAAACCAAATCAACTGGAAAGTCGATGCTGAAAAAGGTGAAGGTGTTGAGCTTGCTTCTAAGTATGCTGTAAACGGTTTTCCTACAATTGTTTTTATTGACGGAAACGGGGATGAAGTTGACAGGATAGTCGGATATATACCTGCAAAGGATTTCTTAAAACGGATTAAGGAATTCAATAAAGGTGTTAATACTTATGGTTCAATTACTAAGATTTTAAAAAATAATCCCAATGATATAAAAGCTAATTACCTGATGGGAGAAAGAATAATCATTAATGATAACGACCACAAAAAAGCTGAACCGTATTTTAAAAAAGTCCTGGAAAAAGACCCTGATAATAAAAGCGGTTATAAACTCGGTGCCTTGCTGTATCTTGCTATCGGCAGTGGTGATTTAAATAATATAAAGAAATTTATTCAGGATTATCCCGATTGTGATAAATGTAAATCGGCTTATATAGCTCTCGCAGAAAAGTATTATATGGATTTGGTGGATTTTCAAAGTGCAAAAATATATTATGATAAAGCTTTCGAATTGTACGGAAAAACCGATGAAGATTTAATGACAAGTTATATCCAGTATTTACTCTATTATATGAACGGACTTGTTAGAAAAGAAGGGGCTACCGGGGAAGACTGGAAACAGGGTATGGATTTAAGCAATGAATGTCTGGAACTTGCAAAGGGTAGCGTAAATGAAGGCAGTGCCTATTATTTTCAGGCACAATTTTATTATTTACTCGGAGATAAAGAAAATGCAAACATTGCGATTGATAAAGCAATAGAAATCAGGGATGCTAAAGTATTTATGGATTTTAAAACAAAGATAAATAATTAATATGTCTGATTATAATAAGAAGTTTTTGCAGAAAGCTATCGAGCTTTCAATCGTTAATGTAACCAAAGGCGGTGGACCATTTGGAGCCGTAATAGTAAAAAACGGAAAAATAATTTCCGAAGGAACGAATAACGTTACGAAAAAAAACGACCCTACAGCTCACGCGGAAATTGTAGCTATCAGGAATGCTTCGAAGAAATTAAAAAATTATAGTTTAAAAGGTTGCGAAATATATACAAGCTGTGAACCCTGTCCAATGTGTCTTTCGGCTATTTATTGGGCTAACATAGATGAAATATATTTTGCTAATACAAAAAAAGATGCGGCAATAATAGGGTTTAGAGATGACCATATCTACAGGGAGTTATCCGTTCCTTTAAATAAAAGAAAAATTCCTTTCGTTCAGATTCTTAGAAAAGATGCTATTAAGGCATTTGAGTTATGGGAATGTAAGACAGATAAAATAAGTTATTGAGTCTGTTGAGTGTATTGAGTGTATAGAGTGTGAAGAGTGTATTGAGTTTGTAGAGTTATTAAAGTTGAAAGTGTTTTTTATCCTTAACTTTATAACTTTATAACTTTAGAAACTTTACAAACCAAAGTACACTTTCGTTCCCAGTGCTATATTTGTAATGTTAGGTGAACGGTACATACTCAGGTCGCTTGAATTATCTCTTGACGGCGGAAAGAAATTAGTTGTTTTCAGCTCGATATCACAGCTTACTGATTTTGTAATTTTAAAATTTACTCCCATTCCGACTTTGAAGCCGTGGAGCCATTCCCTGCCTCTGTATTCTGCGAGTGAATATTCATATAATGAGGAAGTATAAGAATTTCCATAGTATGAATAATCATAGTATGACCTAACCCTGTCTACACCTTCTTGTATGTATTGAATTCCATAACCGCCTATAAGGTAAAACGCAGTTCGCTTTTTTCCGAAAGGATAGATTTTAGCACTTACCATAATAGGAACGGAAATCAGTGAAGAGTTATCGTTCCTGTCAATATAATCATAATCTCCCTCTGTACCTGTTTCGTATCTCCTATCAACTCTTCCATTCAGATGCCATAAAATCGAACTTTCCATCTGTACCGAAACTATTTTTGAAATGTTCATACCTACTGCTAAATCCACCTGAAGCGGAAAAAATGTTTCCCTGCTTCCATAGTAATCATCATATCTATTGTAGTAATTATTATAATAATTATCATTATTATAATAACCCGAAGGTGCATACCTGACGGCAAATGTTTTTCCGAAATCACTACCCAGAAATGAAGATACAGAAGTTCCGATTCCAATGTAAAACATGTTTTCCGGTTTAACCTGTGAAAAAGAAGTCTGTAAAAACAGTATCATAAACATAATCAATAAAGTTAGCGAAATACACGTTCTTTGCCGAAGACCCGCCGTGGAGGGTGTCCGCCTTGGCGGAAGCGTAACCAATGATAGTATTATTGTTTTTTTCATAAAACAACTCCGTGTTTTATTTTTTATACTATTTAAATATACATAAGTTCCTGTAAATAGCAAATGGAAATATTGTTACCACCTTATGAGGTAACAAAATAGAGATATAAACTAAATAATTAGCATTTTCATCAATACCCCTGCTAATGCCGAAAAGAGAATTAGATAAATATCTTTAAATTTTGTAAAGAACAGGATTGAGACAGCGACAAGGAAAAATATAATTGAGGGAATATCAATAAGTGCATCTTTTGAGAGCATAAAAGCAGTTGAAATTATTGCTCCGAGTGCGGCAGCGTTTGCACCTTTTATTAATGACTGAAGATAAAAGTTGTCTTTGAATTTATGAATCTTTTGTGCAAGGATTAAAACGAATATGAAAGACGGCAGAAAAATACAAACAGTAGAAATAATCGAGCCTATTATTCCCGAAGTCATATAACCGATAAATGTGGAAGTGATAACTACCGGTCCCGGAGTAATTTGT